>NZ_JADEXH010000039.1:0-50946 GCF_015207205.1 Sphaerospermopsis sp. LEGE 08334
TTGCACCTTCTAAGTAGGAGGATGCTAATCCGTGGGTGTACCAGGAGGTAACGAAGGTTGTACCGGTTAACCAACCGCCTAATGCGAGGAAGGCACAGGGGAATAATAAAACACCTGACCAGCCTACGAATACGAAGCGATCGCGCTTTAACCAGTCGTCTAGTACGTCAAACCACCCTCTTGATGGGGCGCGTCCAACTGCGATGGTCATGAGAACTAAAATCCTCTTTTTTACTAAAATTGCGACGTTTTTAAGGCAGGATGCTTTTGGAGGTTTTTTCCTTAGCCACTGCCAGGAGGAATTTAACGTTTTTTTGACACTCTTAGCTACTGATTAGCAGTTAAGACTCTGAGAATTTACCGCTTGATTAATTGGGCATTTCTCATAATTATGCCACTATCTGTTACCATTACCAAGTCATTTGGTTGGCGGTAACTTAATGATTCTTAACTTATCACATTCTTCATGGTTTGCGCTGGAGATACGCAAGTTAATTTTGTATTGGGTTTTGAATAACAAAAATATAGTCCTCACTGGGAGAAGCCGCGCCGCCCTCCGTCTTCCGCATACAGTTTGATTGCTTTTTGATTGCTTTTCGATTCGTCTTAGTTCAGCTTATATCTTTACCTAAGATTCTTATAGGTGGGGACTTACGCCGATTTTGTGACGATTTTGTTAAATATTGTGAATATCAGAATTTTAACAAAATGACACAACTTTTCTCATAAAACTTATAAATTTTCATATACATTATCTGAATAACATAAATTTAGCATGATAATAAGCGGCTAGATAAGATGGAAATGATTCGGGAGTTTGATCAGGACAATGGTAAAATCCTGTAAAATCTCCACTAGAAGACTCACTATCAAACCACACAGTGAAAGTCCTGCTACTACAAGCTGATAGCGTTAATTTCTATAAAAAGATTTAAGCTGATGCTGGAGAAAATATATCTTTAAGGTTTGGGTGAATGAAGTTAAAATCTAGATCCATACCTGTCTCATTACCCAGGTTAGCCAGTCCCCAGTTCACAGAGAATATATAACGGTCTAAGGTAGCTAAAATGACGGCATCAACAACGATTAATAAAAGCGATCGCCTCCTGCATCAAAATGTTCTCGGTTCTCGTCGGTTAAGTAACTACTGGTGGGCAACTATTGTTAGTTTAGGAGCATCCGGCTTTTTATTGGCTGGCATTTCCAGCTATCTCAAAGTCAATTTACTCATTGTCACCGATCCCACTCAACTGGTATTTGTCCCTCAAGGATTGGTGATGGGATTATATGGCATAGCTGGCGTACTGTTAGCTTTATACCTGTGGCTAGTTATTTTATGGGATGTAGGCGGCGGTTACAACGAATTTAACCAGGAAACTGGCAAATTCAAAATCTTTCGCTGGGGTTTTCCTGGTAAAAACCGCCAAATTGAGATTGAAAGCCGCATCCAAGATATACAATCTGTACGTATCTCTATTAAAGAAGGTCTAAATCCTCAACGCGCACTTTACCTGAGAGTCAAGGGAAGAAGGGATATTCCTCTGACACGAGTAGGTCAACCTTTATCTTTGGCTGAGTTGGAAACTCAAGGCGCTCAGTTAGCTCGCTTTTTGGGTGTACCCTTAGAAGGACTTTAGATTTTGGATTTTGGATTTTGGATTTTGGATTGGTGATAGTTGATAGTTGATAGTTGATTGGGAAACATCAAATTGATTACCCAGTCACCAGTCACCAGTCACCAGTCTAAAATCCAAAATTGCTAAGATACTTTGGTTGAGTAAGTAACTTTCAATGCGGTTAAAATTTTCACAATTTTTAGTGCTTCTGTTAATAATTGGTGGTTTGATGTTGACTGGATGTTCGGCTGATCAAGTCGCTTCTAGTACATCTCCCAATTCTACAGCTACCTCCAAGGCAACTGAGACAAGCGCCATACCACGTCTCGAAGGTAAAGCAACTGTAGTGATGACAGTTAAAGGATCACCAATTACCATTGAAGTCGATGGTGATAATGCTCCCATTACTGCGGGAAATTTTGTTGATTTAGTCGAAAAAGGTGTTTACGACGGTTTAGTATTCCATCGGGTTGTGCGTGAACCTCAGCCTTTTGTCGTTCAAGGTGGTGATCCTAAAGGAGATGGAACTGGTGGTTATATAGATCCAAAACTGAAAACCGAACGCCGTATACCCTTAGAAATTAAACCTGAAGGTGCAGATCAACCAGTTTACGGTCAAACAATTACTCAAAAGCCTGTTTTGACTCACAAACTTGGTGCTGTAGCAATGGCAAGATCCCAAATGCCTGATTCTGCTTCTTCTCAGTTTTATTTTGCTCTGGCGGATCTGGGCTTTTTAGATGGTAACTACGCGGTTTTTGGTTATGTAACCGATGGTTTTGATGTAGTTAACAAAATTCAGCAAGGCGATAAAATTGATTCTGCTAAAGTAGTTAAAGGTGCTGAAAACTTGAAAGTTCCTCAGTAGTTATCAATTGACAATTGACAATTGACAATTGATAATTGTTTCATTCCAGGTTTCAAACCTCCCCTTTCAAGGGAGAAAAAGCAAAAAATTCCGCTTTTGAAATTCTCTGATTTTTTAAGGGAGAGGTAATTGTCAATTGTTAATTGTTAATTGTCCATTATTGAACAGAGGGAATAGGGAATAAATCAAGTCAAAAGTCAAAATTAATAACTTCTGACTCCTTGAACTCCTGACTCCTGACTCCTGTCTTCTCATTGAAAATCTAAAATCGAAAATTGGTTAGGGTTGTTGTTACTGGTATTGGTTTAGTTTCTGCTTTGGGTAACAGCTTGGAAGATAGCTGGCAAAATTTACTATCTTTAAAAACGGGAATTAAATTATATCAACCATTTCCAGAACTGGGAAAAATTCCTCTTGGTTTAATCAATCAACAACCTTCTAATTTGAGTATTCTGAGTCAAAGGGTTGTTGATGATGCTTTACAAGATGCTGAATTAGTAGCGTCTTTGCCTGATTGTGCTGTGGTAATTGGTTCTAGTCGTAGCTATCAAGCGTTTTGGGAGAAGTTTGCAGAGCAAATGTATGGTCAAGATACCAACGCAGAATTATTAAATCTGGAAAATTGGTTGGATACTTTACCGCTGATGAATGCGATCGCTGTAGCCAGACAAATCGGGTCTTGTGGTCCAGTTTTAGCACCAATGGCGGCCTGCGCTACGGGAATTTGGGCAATTTCCCAAGCAGCTATGTTAATTCAAAGCGGTCAATGTCAACAAGCGATCGCTGGTGCAGTGGAAGCACCTATTACACCCCTGACCATCTGTGGATTTGAGCAAATGGGAGCTTTAGCAAAAACAGGCGCTTATCCTTTTGATTTACACCGAGAAGGCTTGGTATTAGGTGAAGGTGGTGCTGTATTTGTCCTTGAGTCTGCTGAGTCGGCAAAACAACGTCAAGTAAAGCCAGAAAATATTTACGGTGAAATTTTGGGTTTTGGCTTGACAGCAGATGCGTTTCATGGTAATAAGCCGGAGTCAGAAGGAAAGAGTGCGATCGCTGCTATCAAGCAATGTTTAGAACGTAGTCATTTAATACCCGCAGATGTAGACTACATTCATGCTCATGGTACAGCTACTATTCTCAATGACCGGATAGAGAGTAAAATTATACAATATTTATTTCCGCCAAAAGTAGCCATTAGTTCTACTAAAGGCTCTACAGGTCATACACTAGGAGCATCAGGGGCTTTAGGTGTAGCATTTTCGCTTTTGAGTTTAAAGCATAAAATATTACCTCCTGTTGTGGGATTGCAACAGCCAGAATTTGATTTAAATTTTGTGACAACAGTAAGAAATACAGAAATACAAAAACTGCTCTGCTTGAGTTTTGGTTTTGGTGGACAAAATGCAGCGATCGCTTTAAGTAGGGTTTGCTGAAAAAGTGATCTGTTGATTGGGTAATAAAAAAATCAGAATTATGAAATCTTGACTGCTATATTATTGATTTTTTTTTAATCTCTGCTTTTTACGACGTTTTTCGGTGGTAGCTACCGCATGATCCACCGGATAACCCACTACAGGAATAACCTGATATCTGCGGTCTTCCTCCAGGTTTTTCAGTTCTGTATAATCAACCCAGTGAATACAGTCTACAGGACAGGTATCTATAGCTTCTTGTATTACCTCTTCTGAGTCTCCATCTTGGCGAATTACACGCGATCGCCCATAATCAGGTTCAATATAAAATGTATTCCTAGCAACATGGGCGCAGTGTTTACAACCTATACAGGTAATTTCATCGACATAAACTCCTTTCTGTCGCAGCAAACCGCCCAGTTCCGGTTCAAAACCAGAACTTTCTGGTTCATCTCGCAAAAAACCGCCTAATTCTGGCTCTAAACCGGAAGGATTATTGTCTAGATTATTATCTAAATCTTCTGGGAACGGTTGCAATTGAGACATTACGCACTCCAGCGTTGTACTACTAAACGAATAGAACCATCTGCATTTTTCTGTTCTTCAGCAACTTGGAAACCAACTTTGGCAGTTTCTTTCATCACTGTTTGGTAAGCATAACGTTGGGTGACTTGGCGCAAAAATCCATCTACAGATAAATTTTGCTGCCAATATTGTAAGTCAGCTACCAATTCGTATTCCTGACCATTCCATCTAAAACCGATGTCATAACCATTTTCCTGTTCAATGGTAACTTCGGCTGGATGGGTTTGACCACGATAACCACGCACTTCACGATGTCCTGGTTTCCAGTCTATTCCTAAGTCGGAAAGTGCATCTTGTAAGGATTCGAGGTTGCGGATTTGAGTTTTAATTTGGCTAAAGTGTGACATGGCGGTTTGTAATCAATGATAGTAGACGAGTTGGAAAACTTACCATTCGCTAAAAGCAGTTTGGGTATTGACTACACTTGATTCCTGTGTAGCTTTGTTGGCGAAAAATTCTGAGGTGGGCTGCTGATTTACCACTTTTCCCAGTTGGGCTTCTATGGCTGCTGTTACCTCCGCACAAGAAGATCCCACTATACCAGTGACTTTCTCTTGTACTCGACCGTCTGGATAAATTATAAATTCTAGTGTTTCCATTCTCTGAATGCCAATCTCAATAGTACCCTTGGACTTAACTGCTTTAGCGGAGTTAGTTTTCTATTGCTGAAAGAACACAGAAACAAAAGTTGCCATTTGTTCATAATGTTCCATCTTTAAAAATATATATCTCAAAATCTTAACGAAAATTATGATTTGGGTCAGCAGTTACATCCATCAACCTATAGTACATCCATCAACCTATAGTTTCTCGTAACCTGATCAATTAGTCAAGCTGACTGCTTTTTGATCACTTTCCAGTTCAAAAGCCTGAACAATTCAGCTTTTATCAGAGAAATCGTCATGCTGTAATTGTGAAAAAATACTAAAGCTTATTGAAAATTTTTATCATTATCATTGAGTTTAGAAAATATTGGGGAAATGTGGGGCGATCGCTTGCTGTTTTAGCTATCACAGAATTTGATTGGAATACCACTGCTGTTAAGTATCACACCATCTAATTTCAACACATCCTCATTTACAGAAATGATAACTTCTGCATCAAATTGAATTGCACTAGCAACATGAAGTGCATCAGCCGCACGTATTCCTCTAATATAAAGTTCTATATTGTTTAACTGTGCTTCTACAATTCCAGCCGTTAAATCTAGTACACTAATTCCAAAAAACCTAACCGCAGTTACTGTTTGGGGTACAATAGAACGGGCTGCAAGAAATCTCAATGTACTAGCATTAGTCATACCCTTAGCAACAGATGTCATTTGCTTAAATAAAGCTTCTTCCACTTCATAATAGGTAAGACTTGATGTAGCACTTATGTGTTTGGCAGTAACTAATTTCAAAACCTCTTCTGCATCTTCAAATAATTTTTTTTGGATCACGGCCACGACGTTTTGTAGTTCTGAGAGTTGATCCAGCGATCGCTTGTGTTTTAAACCTAATAAACACAAACATTTAAAAATTCGGGTAATTCTTAAATGATGATGATTTCCCCAATGTACCCAAACTTTTTTCCTTTCTGCAAATGGATTGATCAATTTTAATTTTTATTTTCCCATCTTGGCTTTTTTGACATGATATAGCGTTTCCCAGTCTCATGAGGTACACCCTAATTTATTTACTGTTCTCAATTCCCAATTCCCTAAGATAAAAAACTCTGTACCTCACTAGCTTGGTAAATGCTATATTTTCATATAAAAATATTATCTTTCCCCAGTCACCAGTCACCAGTCACAACCTACACTATCCATTCGGATGCGCGATCGCCCAAATCGAGAGGAATACTCACAGCTTTACCCAATCGGGGACGCTCTTTAGTTTGTTCAATAAAAGTTTGTACTTGACTCGTTCCCCCCAAAGCGTTGAGATAATTAGCGATGCTATCCAGATGTTCTTGATATTCTGGTTCGCTTAAAGGGAATGAAGCTTGTTCAAGATATTTCCACATGACTTGCAGAAATATCTTTCCTTGCGTCCTGCGGAACTGGACATCATAAGAATATCCCCATTTATCAATTAACAGTTGACGAAATTCTTTTCCAGTCATAATGTTTTAACATTCATTATTTTAGTTTTTATTTTGGGTTAATGCCATGCAAGCGAATCACTAATCAAGATATTGTCACACATCTAAAACAGATTTAACACCGACTTAACGAGATCATGGCTGCTCTTATTTAGATTTTACATTTAGAGCCGACTTACTTACTCAAAATATTAATATTTGTAGTACAGAAATATTATCATGTTTTGTCTGCATCTGTGATGCAAGATGTGAATGTGATATATTTAGTCTTGAGTTCAAGAAGCGTAGATCCTTGAGAAGTGGTGAAAGTCCGGCTCTGAGACTGGGGAGAGTCAGAATTGATCTGACCATAGCTCCTGTGTGACAGGAAATCCGATAAATCAGACAAAGTAAAACATTCTCAAGAGTAGCTAATCCAATCAGAACTGAAAAAAGAGAACCCGCAAAATATTTTCTTTAAAGTAGTCCCAACAGCTTTTAGACTAGGGATAGAGGGTGTGGTAGTAAGTCCTGTTGGGGTTATTCCCAGCAAACAGAAAGCATGAGATATTTGTCTATGCTTTTTGAAACTATGATAAGGATATAAAGAAATGTAATGCTAACAGAAGGTAATGCTAGATAGGTCTTCTTACCAAGAAGTATGGCATCACTGGGGGCGTTAGCATTTCGACTCAGGCAAAGTGTGAGGCTAGTTGCTACCACTCTTGTCAAAATTGCTGAACAAATTACACAAAGAGCGCGTAGACTATGGCTCAATTTTCTGAATCAATGGACGTACCCGATATGGGTCGTCGTCAGTTCATGAACCTGCTGACTTTTGGGACTGTCACCGGAGTAGCTGCTGGTGTATTGTATCCTGTTGTTAACTACTTTATCCCCCCCGCCAGCGGTGGTGCTGGTGGTGGTACAGTAGCAAAAGATGAACTGGGTAACGATGTTAGTGTTAGTAAGTTTCTCAGCAGTCATAACGTAGGCGATCGCACCCTTGTCCAAGGACTCAAGGGAGATCCTACTTATATTGTGGTAGAAAGCAAAGAAGCGATCGCAGATTATGGCATTAACGCTATTTGCACCCACTTAGGTTGTGTTGTTCCCTGGAACGTAGCAGAGAACAAGTTTAAATGCCCTTGTCACGGTTCCCAGTACGATGCTACTGGTAAAGTGGTTCGTGGACCTGCACCCAGGTCTTTAGCTTTAGCTCATGCCAACGTCAACGATGACAAAATCGTTTTGACCCCTTGGACAGAAAGCGACTTCCGCACTGGTGAAGAACCTTGGTGGGCTTAAACAATGCAATGGTTCAGCTTTAATGCTGAACAATCACCACTGACAACTGACCACTGACAACTGACTTTATAGAGATGAGAAACGCCCGTACACCAGCGAGGTTAACTCGCGCTGCTAAAGTAATGTTCAATACATTGCTGATAGCGATCGCTACAGTGACATTTTTCTTCACCAGCGATATTGCTCACCCCCAAACAGCTGCTGCTTATCCCTTCTGGGCGCAGGAAACCGCTCCTGAAACACCCCGCGAAGCCACAGGAAGGATTGTTTGCGCTAACTGTCACCTAGCAGCAAAAAATACAGAAGTAGAAGTACCCCAATCCGTATTACCTGACACCGTATTTAAAGCGATCGTCAAAATACCCTACGATACCAACGTACAGCAAGTAGGTGCTGATGGTTCTAAAGTCGGTTTAAACGTCGGTGCTGTATTGATGTTACCCGAAGGCTTCAAGATTGCACCAGAAGACCGCATTCCTGAAGAAATGAAAGAAGAAGTAGGCGATGTTTACTTCCAAACCTACAGAGAAGACCAGGAAAACGTGGTGATAGTTGGACCCTTACCAGGGGAAGAACATCAAGAAATCGTCTTCCCTGTGCTTTCACCTAACCCTGCTACCGACAAAAATATCTACTTTGGCAAATATGCCGTTCATGTAGGCGGTAACAGAGGACGTGGTCAAGTTTACCCCACAGGTGAAAAGAGCAATAACAACGTTTACAACGCTTCCGCTGCTGGTACAATCAGCAAGATTGCCAAAACAGAAGATGAAGACGGTAACGTTAAGTATGTAGTTAGCATCAAAACTGACAATGGTGAAGTTGTTAACGATACCGTTCCCGCAGGTCCAGAACTGATTGTTTCTGAAGGACAAACAGTTGCATCTGGTGACGCTTTAACCAATAACCCCAACGTCGGTGGTTTTGGTCAGAAAGATACAGAAATCGTCTTACAAAACCCCAACAGAGTCACAGGTTTGATCGCCTTTATCTGTTTAGTGATGTTGGCACAAGTTATGTTAGTGCTGAAGAAGAAGCAGGTGGAAAAAGTCCAAGCTGCTGAGATGAATTTCTAAATTCTTTACTAAACAATGATTTGTGGGACAGGCATCTTGCCTGTCTTTTTTTTATCACAGGAGTCAGGAGTCAGGAGTCAGGAGTCAGGAGTCAGGAGTTCAGGAGTCAGGAGTCAGGAGATCCAGGAGTCAGGAGATCCAGGAGTCAGGAAGAAAGGATTTTACAGCAGATTTCATATAAATGAAGTACACCAGTAGCGGGCAAGACTTGTACTGAGCTTGTCGAAGTATGCCCGCACCACAAGAGTTTTATGATTCATCTCTGTACCTCATAACACCGGGAAGTGCTGTATTTTCCCAATTCCCAATTCCCAATTCCCCATAACTTAATACTTAGGGGTTGCTGAATAAACTGAAAACCACTATGAATAAGGAGTTTGAGGGTGATAACAAAGAAAATAGGTGCAAGGTTTTGGAAACTATGAGTAGGAAAACCTTGCATTTTGTTGGTTTTTACCTCGTTTCCAAATACAAAAAACTCCTTGATATCCTTGAACTCCTGACTCCTTGATCTCCTCCACCAGATGTCTAATGATAAACAGCTAACTTTTGATCTTGCACCCGATCTTGAATATTCTCTTCTACAATTTTGCGGAAAACATCTCCATCAATGGTTTCTTCTTCCGCTAACATATCAACTAAACGCTCCATAATCATGCGGTTTTCTTGCAGTAATTCTTTTACCTTCACATAACAATTGCTAACAATCTCTCTGACTTGAGCATCAATTTTACCAGCAATTTCTTCAGAATATTCTGATTTATTTCCCCAGTCACGTCCCAAAAATATATCACTATTATTTTGACTTTCCAAGGATAATGGACCTAAATCAGACATCCCAAACCTTGTTACCATTTGTCTGGCCATGTTTGTCACTTGTTGCAAATCATTACCCGCACCTGTGGTAACTTCCGGTTTCCCAAACACTATTTCCTCAGCCGCACGACCGCCTAAAGCTGCCATAATTCGGGCTAAAATTTGGGAACGGGAAATTAAACCTTGTTCTTCATTGGGTGTAAACCAAGTTAAACCTAATGCTTGTCCTCTGGGAATGAGGGTAACTTTTTGAACTGGATCATGGTCTTTAACCAATGTACCTATTAAAGCGTGTCCCACTTCATGGTATGCAATTAAACGTTTGTTTTTGCTGTCTACTAAAGCAGCGCCTTCCATTCCGGCAACTACCCGATCTACCGCATCATCTATTTCGAGGATGGTAATTGCTTCTTTGCGTCTTCTCGCTGTGAGAATAGCTGCTTCATTGAGGAGGTTAGCTAAGTCTGCACCAGTAAAACCAGGAGTCCGGCGGGCGATCGCATCTAAGGAAACACTCGGATCTAATTTTTTGTTCCGTGCATGAACTTGCAAGATTTCCAAACGTCCTTTTAAGTCCGGTGCATCTACAATAACTTGTCTATCAAAACGACCAGGACGCAATAAAGCTGAATCTAAGACATCAGGACGGTTGGTAGCGGCAATAATAATAATACCTGTGTTACCTTCAAAACCATCCATTTCTGTTAATAGCTGGTTTAAGGTTTGCTCTCTCTCATCATTACCACCACCGATACCTGCACCCCTCTGTCTACCAACTGCGTCAATTTCATCAATAAAAATGATACAAGGAGCGTTATCTTTGGCTTTTTTGAACAAGTCACGGACACGAGAAGCACCCACACCCACAAACATTTCTACAAATTCTGAACCGGAAATACTGAAAAATGGTACAGATGCTTCCCCAGCGATCGCTTTTGCTAGTAGAGTTTTACCAGTACCAGGGGGTCCCACCAACAGCACGCCTTTGGGAATTTTTGCCCCTACTGCGGTAAATTTCTCTGGTTGTTTCAAAAAAGTAACAACTTCCTGTAATTCTTCTTTGGCTTCTTCAATTCCTGCCACATCATCAAATTTTACCCCGGTTTTCGCTTCCATTTGAAACCGAGCGCGAGATTTACCAAAATTCAAAGCTTGGTTAGAAGCATTGGCAGAACGGCGCAGGAACAACAGCATTAAAGCCACCAGTGGTAAAATCCACATCAGGTTGATTAATAATCCTACGGCTGCTCTACTGTTAGCAGAGGAAACCTGACCAAACTCAACATTTTTTTCTTTGAGTTTGTTTATTAACTCAGAGTTTTGATCTAAAAGCTGTACCGGGATAGGTGGTGCATCTGGTTTTTGATCTGCCAAATAAACTTTAGCTATTTGTTCGGTTTCATCAAGTTCTACTCTTTTAACCAGCCCTTGCTCGGTTTTTTGTAGCAATTCTCCGTAAGATAAAGAGTTACGCTCTGCTTTTTGTGCCAAGACGGGACTACCCCCAAACATTGCCGGCAACATGATCATAGCGGCTGCTAATGCCCCAGTCCAAGCTACTCGCTTTGTTTGACGCTGTTTTCTCAATGCCTTTTTACCAACTTTTGTCATAATATTTACCCTTTTAATTTTGGCATAAGCGGATTTTTGGTTTTATGCCTATTCTTCTGACAGAAATAGCAATAACTGGAAATTACTGTTTTCTTATCTAGTTTAACTTCGAGCTATGAGAAATTGGTGATTGGTGATTGGTGATTGGTGATTGGGAAAAATCTTTTCCTCCCCATCTCCCCATCACTTTTATAACTAACAACTTGAGTTAAATAGATACAGCATATTTCATACCAGTGAGGTACAAACTCAAATCATAAAACCCTTGTGGAACAGGCATCCTGCCTGTTAACCTTGTACCTCATTTACCTCGAAACTGCTGTATCTCCTGTTCTTTGTTACCTGTAGCTTTGTTTTTTGTTCTATATCAATAACCAGGGAGTAAATAAAAACACTTTTCACACTGTCACCTGTCACCTGTCACCTGTCACCTGTCAGTTGATGAGGAAAATTTACCAGATGAAATTCGTGTTTTTTAGCTTCTTGCTGACTGCTGTTAGCTGACGGCTGAATACCCCATTAATTCCTGGTGGGATAAACCATGCAGCAACAGAATATCCTGAATCAGATTCGGTAATAAGTACCTGTGTTCCACTCATAGGTTTTATACAGCGGTTCATTAACTAACTGTAATGTGATTATATTTTTAGTAACTATGAATATTACCCAACCTCACTACCATGCCTCCCCAAGCATATTATTGTACCAGGCTAGGCTGCCCCCAACCTGAAAACCACTTAGAAGAGAATGACCCCACCTGTCAAGCCTGTGGAATGCCCCTCATTCTATCAGGTCCAAGGGGGCGGTATCAACCCATAAAGCCTTTAGCCCCGATGGTAAAACCTTAGCTTCTGGGAGTCTGGATAACACCATCAAACTGTGGGATGTAGCCACGGGGGTGTCAATCGCCACCCTCACGGGACATTCAAGTTCGGTTAATTCAGTAGCCTTCAGCCCGGATGGTCAAACCTTAGTCTCTGGGAGTTGGGATAAAACCATCAAACTGTGGGATGTCGCCACGGGGGTGTCAATCGCCACCCTCACGGGACATTCAAGTTCGGTTCGTTCAGTAGCCTTTAGCCCGGATGGTAAAACCTTAGCTTCTGGGAGTGGGGATAGAACCATCAAGATTTGGCGGGGGCGTTAATTCTCATATCCCCGACTTCTGACCATAATCTTGTGACGGTTGACTGTTGACGGTTGACGGTGGAAATCCAAACCTAAGCTGTTACACAGCTAAATTGTATAATCCTAATATTCTGAACTCTTGTTTAACAGGCAAGATGCCTGTTCCACTTATACAAATTAAATGCACAACAGCTTACCCCCGAATGACTGTAATATTTCTCCCTTGGGGACTCTGGGCTATTTCCGTGGTAGTGCGATCGCTGATGGGGGGTAAATCGGGGCGACGGTCAAATATGATTAACCATCCTGTATCTAAATTTAATCCTGATAAATATTTATCTAACTGTACCAATCCTTTGGGTAATGGGTCGGGTTTACCCTGTTTCCATACCTTTAATTCCATCCCTAAGACTACATCGCCATAACGCAGACATATATCCATTCTGCCAGAGCCGATGGCGTATTCCCGCTCTAAGCTCCCACCACCATTGACGACACGGTGTAAAAATGCCATTAATACTAAGTGAGGGGCTATTTCTGGGTAGGGAGTGCTTTTGAATAATGGTTCTCCATGTTGTCGCCAAAAGTCTAAAAAAGTTTCTAACAATATTTGCGGGTTTAATTCCCCTGTGGGTGTTAACCAACTGGGTTGAATCATCGGTAAACTATCTTGAGTACCCTGGGATAACACCTTGGGGATGACCTCTTGATAAATGGGGTTAGCTACCTTTAACCCACCTTCTTTACTGCGAATCACTAAACCTAAATCTAACAGATAACGGCGATCGTCTTCCGGTGTGTTGGGTAATTCTTCCCCAGATAAAATAGGTTCTATGATTGCTTTTACCCTATCTTCTCGCAGTCGCTCTGCTAAACTATCTAAGTGCGTGTCTTGCCTTTGAATTAAAATATCTTTAGCTTGATTGATTAAATCTACTGTGATGGGGATATTCACATCTTCTGCTAAATACTCTGTAACTTGACGGGCGATCGCATTGACTAACCAAGGTTGACCCTGGGTTAAATAGTAGGCGTGGTTAATGGCTTTGGGGTTAAAGATTTGCCCCGTGGATTGGGTATGTTGTTCATATAAACTCTTTACATCTTCTAAAGTGAAATTACTTAAAGTTAAAGATTCCACCTTGATATTAAAGGGGCTAGAGGTATTTAATCTGTCAGTACCACCAGAGGCTACTTTATAATCACGTACATCCCGCATCCCAATTAACGCCACACATTGGGGGAAGCTCTGGGGGCGACGGGGGAAACCATCCCTTAACTGTCTTAATACATTAATTAAAGTTTGATTTTGCAGGGAGTCAATTTCATCAATAAACACCACCAAGGGGCGCTTAGAAGTTTCCGCCCAGGATTTGAGGAAAGAGCCAATACGTTGGGGTGGATTACCATTAGTTAAGAAAGATGGTTGTAATTCTGTTGGTAGCCAACAGTCAATAGCATCTTGCCAAGCATCTAAAATCCTTCTTTCTGCTATTTCTGGCTGATCGGGAAAAGCAGAGCCTACTTCTACGGATACCATGACAGCAGTATATTTACCACTAGCTGTTAATTCCTGTGCTAGGGTGAGCATGGCAGTGGTTTTACCGGTTTGTCTGGGTGCATGGATGACAAAGTAATTCTCTTGCTCAATCAGGCGTTTTAATTGGGGTAACCGTTCACTAGTGGGTAGGGTATAGTGAATATCTGGCTTACAAGGGCCTGCTGTGTTAAACCATTTAGTCATAAAAGTTCATGTATACTCCGATTTAATTATAACTTCTATGATTGTTGACGACAGTCAACAAATGCAAACCTACCCCCGAATGACTGTAATATTTCTCCCTTGGGGACTCTGGGCTATTTCCGTGGTAGTGCGATCGCTGATGGGGAGTAAATCGGGGCGACGGTCAAATATGATTAACCATCCTGTATCTAAATTTAATCCTGATAAATATTTATCTAATTGTATCAATCCTTGGTGTAAGGGGTCAGGTTTACCCTGTTTCCATACCTTTAATTCCATCCCTAAGACTACATCGCCATAACGCAGACATATATCCATCCTCCCGGAGCCGATGGCGTATTCCCGCTCTAAGCTCCCACCACCATTGACGACACGGTGTAAAAATGCCATTAATACTAAGTGAGGGGCTATTTCTGGGTAGGGAGTGCTTTTAAATAACGGTTCCCCATGTTGTCGCCAAAAGTCTAAGAATGACTCTAACAATGCTACTGCATCCAGTTTGCCAGTTGGTGTTAACCAGGTGGGTTGAACAGATGTTAAAGAAGCAATTGTCACATTTGCTAAAGTTTTCGGGAATACCTCTTTATAGATAGGATTAGCAATTTCCAGACCACCACCTCTATCCCGTTTACATAAACCTAAATCTAGTACATAGCGTAAATCATCATCAGGAACATTGCCTAAGTCTTCCCCAGCTAACATGGGTTGAATAATTGCTTTTACCCTATCTTCCCGTAGTCGCTCTGCTAAACTATCTAAATGGGTGTCTTGCCTCTGAATTAAAATATCTTTGGCTTGATTAATTAAATCTACCGTGATGGGAATATTCACATCTTCTGCTAAGTATTCTGTAACTTCCTTAGCTAAAGCATTGACTAACCAAGGTTGACCCTGGGTTAAATAGTAGGCGTGGTTAATAGCTTCGGGGGTGAAAATTTGCCCCGTGGCTTGAGTATGTTGTCCGTATAGATTACTTACATCTTGTAAGCTAAAATTACTTAAAGTCAGAGACCGTACCTTGATATTAAAGGGGCTAGAGGTATTTAATCTGTCAGTACCACCAGAGGCTACTTTATAATCACGTACATCCCGCATCCCAATTAACGCCACACATTGGGGGAAGCTCTGGGGGCGACGGGGAAAACCATCCCTTAACTGTCTTAAAACAGTAATTAAAGTTTGATTTTGCAGGGAGTCAATTTCATCAATAAACACCACCAAGGGGCGCACAGCAGTTTCCGCCCAGACAGTTAAAGCGGCATTTATCCGTTGTCCTGGTAGTGCATTTGGCCACACCGGTGGTTCTAGCTCCTTAGGTAGCCAAAATCGGGATGCCTCTCGCCAAGCACCTAAAATTGCCTGTTCTGCTATTTCTGGCTGATCGGGAAAAGCAGAGCCTACTTCTGCGGATACCATGACGGCAGTATATTTACCACTAGCTGTTAACTCCTGTGCTAGGGTGAGCATGGCAGTGGTTTTACCTGTTTGTCTGGGTGCATGGATGACAAAGTAATTCTCCTGATCAATCAGGCGTTTTAAGTCTGGTAACCGTTCGGTGGTGGGTAGGGTATAGTGGATATTCGGTTTACAAGGTCCGGCGGTGTTAAACCATTTAGTCATAATAGTTCATGTATACTCTGATTAAATTATAACTTCTATGATTGTTGACACAAAACAAAACTCATCCTTACAATTGTCAGAACAATTGTCAGAGTCGTAATGATTCCGCCCAATAATTTCTAGTTCAAATCAGCAAGACAAAAGGTAACAGATAAGAAGTGATTCTTTATCTGTCACCTGTCACCTGTCACCTGTCACCAATCACCTAATGATGATGGTGATGATGATGTAAAGCTAACTGTACATTAACTTCTTTGCCTTCCGCTTGCATCAACTCTGCAATATGAACATTTGCCCATTCCGCAGCCATATCCAAAAAGCGAGGATCATCATTTACACAAGCCATTTGTAAATAGTCCACACCAGAATGCTGTTTTTCTAAATCATGAATAATGTGATGCACATCTAACAAGGTTTCATGGTTTTCTGTGGCAAAACCTATGGGCATAAACATTACCACTTTTGCACCTAATTGAATCAGATTGTTAGCTGCTTGAGTGGCATTGGGTTGAGTCCATTCAATTAATGGTGTATCGTGGTTTAACCAACCAACAGAAATTAAAGGATAACGGTGAATTAATTTCTCTCTGACTAATTCATAAAGTGCCTGACTTTCATCAATTCCTGATGTAAAACCTTTGGCTTTGTGTGGACAGCCATGATTCATTAACACAATACCAATTTGTGATGGTAAATAAGCATCGGCTAAGTCAGAATTGATTTTTTCTTCTACTATTTGCGCCATTAAATTGATATATTCCGGCTCATTGTAGAAAGAAGGAATATAACGCATTCCTTTCACCCAATGTTCATCACCATCAGCTAATTCAGCCAAAGCATTATTAACTTGTTCAATAGCAATACCACTGGTAAAAATAGAATCTACCACTAACAAAGGATAGATCAAGATTTTTTCAAAGCCTTGATTTTTGATTTCTGCTAAAACTTGTTGCGGTAAAAAAGGAGCGCAAAAGTTAAAAGCTTTGAAAACTTGTACATTACCACCCCATCTATGTTGTAATTCGTGTTCAATTCCTGCCCGTTGCTGTTCAAAAATGGCATTATGGGGTGAGATAAAATCATGATGGGTATGTCCCCATTCATGACGATCAAATATAGCTAAAATCTTGGCTAAACTGGGATAAATCCAAGTTGGTACTGGTGCAAATTTGGCAGTGAGTAGATTTAAAGCTTGTTCATTATAATTGGCAAAATCTTCATAGCTCTCGACTTCACCATAACCCATGAGCAGTACAGCTATGCGATCATGGCCTGGTAGATGCTCGTGAGTATGTTGCATTTTTTCTGGAGTTGCAACCACAATAATTCCCTCAATATAAGCGAAATGGCGACATCCTCACAGGGTATAACCCTAGAGTTCACCATATTAGTTAATTATCATCCCATCCAGGGGGATAGGATAGATGTGAACATAAAAATATACATCTGATCATGAAAAATTTACAATTAACCAGTAAAAATTAACAATTAACTGACAATTAACCGAGCAAATGCCATAGGTTGTTCATCTTTAACCATAAAAGCTAATGAATATTATTATTTGTCCAGGTATTCATGAAATAGAATTAACGCAAAGCTTTGTCAGAAGCTTATTTAATCCCCATACTGAGAGAGGTGATCAGCAGTTATTAAATATACTGGTTTTTCCGGGAGAGGGGATTTTTACTTTATCAGCACTTCATATTTTACTGTTTTTGCGCGATCGCTTGAATAATAAGCTAGAATCGCCTGTTATATTCATTGGTTTTAGTGCTGGTGTAGTGGGGGCGATCGCGGCGGCTACAACATGGCAACTTCAAGGTGGTAATGTGAAAGCATTAATAGCTATAGATGGCTGGGGCGTGCCATTGTCGGGTAATTTTCCCATACATCGCCTGAGTCATGATTATTTTACCCATTGGAGTTCTGCTATTTTAGGTATTGGGGAAGATAACTTTTATGCCGATCCACCAGTTGATCATTTATCAATGTGGCGATCGCCTCACAAGATACAAGGTAACTGGACAGATCCATCAACTCGGTTTTCCCACCCCCAAAAATCCCTGAATGCGGCTGATTTCTTGCATATATTGTTAAAAAGCTATGAATAACAGGGGACTGGTGACTGGTGACGGGGAAGATTTATTCTTTTCCATCAAAGTAAGCACAAATTTTAAAGGATTAATTTCCCTATCACCAATCACCAATCACCAATCACCAATCACCAATCACCAATCACCCATTCCTGATGTTTCCCACTGAACCGACTGCTGTTAATAGCGGCTTTGGCGCACTGCTAAAAAACCGTAATTTTATGCTCCTGTGGATTGGGCAACTCATTTCCCAGTTAGCAGATAAGGTCTTGCTGATCTTAATGATTGATTTGTTGGAGAAAAAATACTTAACAGGCAATTTATCAGACGGTACTGGGCGCTTTTACTTATATATGGCATTCACCCTACCAGCAATTTTTTTTGGTTCTGCGGGTGGTGTGATTGTTGACAGGATGCCGAAAAAGCTGATCATGGTTGGCTCAGACTTTGTGCGTGGCCTATTGACACTGAGTATACCTTTCTTGCCCAGGCAGTTAGGTATATTATTGAGCATGAATTTTATTATCTCCACTGTCACACAGTTTTTTGCCCCAGCAGAACAGGCTGCGATTCCCCTGATGGTAAAACGAGAAAATCTCATGGCTGCTAATGCCTTATTTGGCAGCACGATGATGTCAGCATTGATTGTGGGTTATGCCGTAGGAAAACCGATTTTGGAATGGGCTGAATTTATAAACGTTGATTTTGGCAAAGAACTATTAGTAGGTGGTTTCTACCTTTTATCCGCCATCATCATGTTGCCGATTCGATTTAAAGAACACAGGCAAACTTCTGTAGCTAATCCTCTGAATGAATTTTTACAAGGCTTTTCGTATCTCAAACAAAACCGCTTGGTCTGGAATGCGATGTTGCAAATTGTCGCTTTGTATTGCGTGTTTGCGGCGTTATTGGAATTATCTATTAGATTAGCTGCTAAGTTGAACTTAGAACAAACAGATTTTAGTTTTTTTGTGGCAGCTGCTGGAGTAGGAATGGTTTTGGGTGCTGGAATTCTCGGACATTTTGGACATAGATTACATCGTCAGCCCCTGCCTTTAATTGGCTTTATATTTATGGCATTGGCACTGGTAATGTTTATTATGACTAATAATCTCTTTTTAGTTCTCGGACTTTGCGTTTTCTTAGGTTTGGGCGCTGCCCTAATTAATGTGCCAATGCAAACTTTGATTCAACAGCACACGCCCCCAGCAATGCACGGTAAGGTATTTGGGTTTCAAAATCATGCCATTAATATAGCTCTATCCGCACCTTTGTTGATTACAACCAAGTTGGTAAACGCCCTTGGTTTATCAATCGTTCTATTCGGAATGAGTGTTACTGTCGCAGCTATTGGTTTCTGGACTTGGCAAAATACCCGGAAAGTCTTGCAAGATGTGATCTAAAAATTTAAAAATTCAATCAGTTCATATAATGAATTATGAACATACACATCTGGATGATTATTTATGACTTGAGTTTGCCAAAAGTTCTCTTGACATTTTGATATAACTTCTACTACTAATTGTGTTTTTGAAGCATTTTGATTGCCAGAAAATTTATCAGCTTGTTTCACCTGAAAACCTACTCTTTGTAAAGCGCGAATAGTCCATATAGTCGCTATACCCTCACCAATAACTTGAACTTCTCCTTTCAATGGCGTATGCAAATTAAACTCACCAGACAAAATATCAAACTCCACACCTTCACTTTTGAAAGTATTCGCAAATGCACCACTTAATACTAAATCCTCCGGTGCGCCTACTTGTAAAATTCCATGAGAATCTAATAACCAAATTTGGTCAGCTAACCGCAAAGCTAAATCTAAATCATGGGTAGAAAGGAGAATTGCTTGATTAGTTTCCCTGGCTAAATTACGCAACAATTGCATAATTTCTACTCGCCGTGGTAAATCTAAAAATGCCGTTGGTTCATCTAGCAACATTACCATAGGAGACTGCGCTAAAGCACGGGCAATCATAATTTTTTGTCGTTCACCATCACTGAGTTCACTAACTTGACGGGAGACTAAATTTAATGCACCTACGGATTTAATTGCCCAGTGTACTATCGCTTCATCCTCAGCAGTCAAATTTCCCCACCAGTCAGTATAAGGATGTCGTCCTAAAGTTACCAAAGTATAAGCAGATAGCATTCCCACATCAACTTTTTCCGTGAGAACTAAACTCAACCGTTTCGCTAAATCTTGGGGTGCTAATTTGTAGATATTATCATCTAAAAGTCGGACTTCACCAGCTACAGGTGGTTGCATTCCGGCAAGCGATCGCAGTAATGTAGATTTACCTGCACCATTGGGACCCAATAAACACACCAATTCCCCAGCTTGCAAAGACACAGAAATATTTTCTGCTACACACCGAAAATTCTTTCGAGATGTTTGATAACCAATAGTCAAATTGTGAGTTGTTAAAATTGCATTACTCATATTTGTTGAGTTAGGGAACAGGGAACAGGGAACAGATAACTTTTTGATTTCTGTACAAACGAGTTTTATTGGAAGTGATTAGGATGGAAAAGACTTGCGGGAATTACGCCTTAAAATTACCCAAGTCACCACAGGAGTGCCAATTAAAGCCGTAATTGCATTTAAAGGTAAAACCATTTCAATTATTGCTAATTGAGAAAACAAATCTGCTATTAAAGCTAAAATTGCCCCTAAAATTATCACACTGGGAATTAAAATTCGATGGTCAGAAGTATTGAACAAACTCCGGCATAAATGAGGAATAGCCACCCCCAAAAATGCGATCGGTCCACAAAAAGCCGTAATTCCACCAGCTAAAATAGAAGCACTGGTAATAATAGAAAATCTAGTTTTTTCTACTGTTAAACCTACACTTCGCGCATAGGATTCACCTAACAAAAGTGCATTCAGAGATTTTGATTGCCACAACGCCATCAATAAACTTAAAAGTATCACTGGAATTAACACAATTAACTGCTTCCAAGTCACACCAGCAAAACTACCAAAAGTCCACATAATATAACTTTGCATCCGTTCTCTAGTGCTAAATTGCAATAAAATACTCACAATTCCACCAGTAGCATAACCAAATAATAAACCTAAAATTAGCAGCGTCATTGTATCTTGCACCCGACGAGAAACAACCAACATCACACCCAAAACCGAACCCGCACCCACACTAGCAGCTATCACTAATCCAAAATTAGTAATGATTCCCAAATTATTTAATAAAGTTGGTGTAGTCAAACTTGCAGTTAAAACCACCAACGCCACACCTAAACTTGCACCAGAACTAATTCCTAATACAAAAGGTCCAGCTAAGGGATTTTTAAATAATGTTTGCATTTGCAACCCACTCACACCTAAAGCAGCACCCGCCAAAGTTGCAGTTACAGCTTTCGGTAATCTAAATTTGAGAATTATATTGGCATGAGTGATCTTTTCTGGTTCTTGTCCTAGTAAAATATTTACAACTTCCTGAAGAGGAATAGCAACAGAACCCAAAGTCAAATCTAAGAGAAATATTAATAGTAAAGCTACAATTAATATCCCAAAAAATAAACTTCTTATGGAAATATTATCTGGAATAAATGAGTGAGATGTAAGATATTTTTTTGCGGTTTTCATAAACATTATTTTGGCAATTCGCGGTAATAAAACAGTTGATGTTCCAGCAACAATTCTGGATGCAAGATTTTAATTAAATCTGCTAGTACAATATCCGGGTTACTAATTCCTCCTTCCCAATAATCATTACCACCATCGGCATTAACACGGGCATTATTATTATAAATATTTCCAGTTTTTACAGCTTGAAAATCACCATAACGACTATCTTCTGCGACGACATCTTTTAAACTCTGCCAACTTTGGCTCGAATTTAACCAATAGTCAGCTTTAGCTGCACGTTCTAAAACTACCTCAAAAGAAAGTGGTAAACTACCATTAGATGGATCATCATTCCACAAATAATTACCTCCTGCATCATTCAGATATTTAGCCACATAACTTTTACCACCAGGCATAAACCAAGTACCTTTATAATTAAAGCCAACAAATACGGTGGGACGATTTTTTACAGATTGAGCTTTTGTGGCAATTTGTGTATATTTATCTGCTATTTCTTGAAATATATTTTCAGCTTTTTCTTCTTGATTAAAAAATAAAGCCGTAAATTTTAACCATTCACTTCTTCCCAATGGCGTATCTTCCATATATTCAGCATTTATCCCCACTTTCAAACCAGCTTCCGTAAGTTTACCGTAACTATCTGTTTGGGAATTTCCTGTACCAAAAGTTGTGACTAAATCAGGATTTAATGCTAATAACTTTTCTATATCCACATTGGAATTATTACCTAATTGGGTAATTTTTCCCTCTTTAATTCTCTCAATTACAGCCGGAGTATTAACTTGTTGAGTATTACTAATTCCTATTAACTTATCCACCAATCCTAATTTTGCTAAGTGGGGTAAATGAGTTGTAGATAAAGCCACGACAGAATTAACAGGAACTGTGATAATTTGTGCTTGATTAAATCCTGGAGGTGTGGGAGTTCCACACTGAACTAAAACATATTGAAACTGAGTTTTAGCATTCTGCCAAGGATTTTTAATCGTGACTAATTTGTAATGATTATGATATTCAACTGCGAATCCTGTAGCATAGTTAATTTTAGCTTTGTTAGGGAAATAATCTTGATTAGGGTTATAGTTTTGAATACAGGCGTTATTAGTTGTGTTGTTAGTTATAGGATTTTTAGTTATAGGATTTTTTGTACTATGACAGGCAATAATAAACGTAACTATCAAAAAAACTTGACAGAAAAAAAAGATTAACTTTGAATAAGGAAGTTTTAACAATTTCATTCGTGCTAGATATTTGTTAAATAGTGAAATATTGTAGGTTGGGTTGAACGAAGTGAAACCCAACATTTTTTTGCATTTTTTGGGCTTTACTTCGTCAAACCTAACCTACTAAATGCTAAATTCGCAAAATGAATTATACTTTTTCCGGTGGATATAAGTTTTCAGCCACCTTATTACCCTTAACTAAATGTTCATTGACAATATTTTCTGCCACATTAGGATTAACGCGAGTGTACCAAGTTCTATCATTAGAATAGAAAACCACAGGTCCTAATTGACAAACTTCTAAACAACCAGATGTTCTTACTTCTATATCTAAACCTGCATTTTCCACTGCTGATTTTAACGCCTCAAAAGTAGGTTGCCATTTGCGAGAAGGAAGACAGCGAGTAGAAGTACAAACTGAAATATAGGAATGTTTGAGAGGATTTTTATTAAAGGGAATTGGTTTAATTCCTAACACATAAATATCTCGCAAATCTTGATACAAAGCTAACTTTTCTAAATTTGGTTTCCCCTCCGGTAATAAATTTTCTCCATCTACCAAAGGATTAGGTAATAAAATCGTCATCAATTGTTCATTCGCACCATTCCAAAACTGAATTCCCCAACTTCTAGGATTTCCTTCTGGATTAAACCGCCGATAAAAAGCTGCACGAGAAACTAAACGCTGCTTCCTCACTTCCACAGGAGTTTTACACAAAGGACCACCAAAATTAGTATCAATACACAAATGTAAATGCCACCCTTCAGCCGCCACCGTCAAATATCCATCATAGAGAATACATAGTTTTGGTGGTGCATTAAATTCCAACTCTAAAACACTACCTTGAACAATATGGGCAATCCCCACCTGCTGCCAATTTTGCTCAAATAAAGTATACATTAATGATGCTAAAACATCACTCCCACAATCAAAATATTCATACTCAATGTATCCACCTGTAGATAGATTTTCTGTTTCTATTTTATTCATTGGTTGTACCCAACAATTAAACTCATTCATTCTTACTTCTCCTTTGCGCCTTTGCGTGAGATAATTATTAAAAACTAGAACTCAAACCCAATTGAAAAACCTTACCACCATCAGGAAAACCAGGGAATAACTGATAACGCTGATTAAACAAATTATCCAAGCTACCAGTCAATACTAGCCTATCATTAATTGGCACACGCATCTTCATATCAAAAGTGGTATATCCCGGCAAAAATTCTGTATTTGTATTATTGGTTGGATATCCGTTCAAAGAATTCATTAACAAACCCAAATACCAACCCTGGGGATTTTCATAAGACACCCCAAAATTTAACTTATCCGCACCTGCAAAACGTAATTCTTTATCCACTTCTGCGGCATTACCACTTCTTAAAATTCGCGGATCATTGGCTGTATAATTCACAAAACCATATATATTTCTTGCTAGTTGTAAATTCAGAGATGCTTCAATTCCTTGAGTTTGAACTAAACCAATATTTTCCCAAGTTCCTGTATTTCCATTTACAGGTGGAGTGAGTCTTTTAAAGGCAATGGTATCAGAAATACGGTTATTAAAAAATGTCAACCTCAATAAGCCAATATCACCTATTTTTTGGTCAATTCCTACATCAAAGCTATCGCCTTTTTCTGGTTTTAAATCAGGATTACCAATGTTAGTAGGATTATTATTAAATAAATTAGCAATGGTGGGGGCGCGGAAGTTTCTGATATAGTTAGCTCTCAGGGTAGTGGAATCAGAAACTGCGAATTTTGCACCTACAGATGGAGATGTAAATGAACCATTTACCAAACTACTAAAGTCTTGACGCACTCCTAAATTGACATTCAAATTAGGAGAAAACTGAATATCATATCTACTAAAAATTGCCCCTTGACTGATACCGTCATCATAGTTTAATCGTAAAATATTTGTATCGTAATTAAAGGAAGTGTTGTGTACATTAGTGTTACGGTAATCAAAGCCATAGACTAAGGTTTGATTTTGAGACAGATTCCAATTATGGGTAACTTGAATACCATAGGAATCTTGTTTGGTATCAAAGCGATTTTGAGATGTAATTGCACCAGTACGATTATCAAAGCGAGTGTTGAGAAAATCGGCGTAAACTCTCGCTGTTAATAATGAATCATCTCCGTTTCCTAATTTAGAGTTCCAGGTTAAATCAGTGAGAACTTGGTCGGTGTATTTGCGATTATTATCGGTGAGAGAGTTAAAAAATCCCTGACCAAATTGAGGTGTGGGAATGGGTACACCTCCGGGTGATCCCTGTTCTTTTCCTAAATATAAAGTTGATAAAGTTAAGGTATTTCTTTTTCCTAAATTTGCCTCTAGTTTCAGGTTAAAGTTGTTGAACAGTGCATCATTATTTGTTCTTGTCCCTTCAAAGTTCGCTTCAGGAATGCTGAAGGGATAATTATTTTGTGCTTGAGTACGGTTGTAACCAACTACCCAAGCAATATCACCAGATTTTCCACTATTTTGAATGCTTTGTTGGTTGAGTCCATAGGACCCAAAATTAACTTTGGTTTCTGTGGTAATCTGCTCTGTAGGACGACGAGTAACAATATTAATTACTCCACCTATTGCATCTGAACCATAGAGGGTTGAACCACCTCCAGGTAAGACTTCAACTCTTTCAATATTATTACTGGTAAATTCTGAAAGGTCGAAACCTCCACCACCTAAATTATTAATTGGTCTTCCATCCAATAATATTAAAACTTGTCCGGTGTTAGAACCGCGAATAAATTGACCACTTAAAGCGTTGACTTCTGTTCCTACAGTACCATCACCCAAAATACCTGGTAAAAATCGCAGTGCTTCTTTGACTGTTCTTGCACCTTGCGCTTCCATTTCTTCCCCAGTGATGACGTAAACCGGACGGGTAGAATCTTTGACTGTTCCTTCTCGACGAAAGGGTGAAAATACGGGTTCGTTGAGAATACTATCAATCACTGTGATTTCTATATCCGGTTCTTTTTCTTCTGTTTGTGCAATTGGTTGTAAGTCTTGGGCGGAATTTTCAGATTTTGGTGTAACTTCTGTGGCTATGGTGGGGTGATTTTTCCCTAATATCCCGGATGTAATGGTCAAACTGAAAATCAGTATTTGAGTTTCCCATCTGGTAATAAGCTGAGTACGCATTGGTAGTTAAGTCCCTGAATAAATCAATAAATACTGGTGGTCTGCACAAAAGTTTTTAGCTGGTAAATTTTGATAATGATTATTATTATCACATTTAGGGTACATTTTACAAGCTAGTTTCTGGGTTTGTAGTCAGGAGGGGCGGCCGTTCGCCCCCTCAACTTGAGGACTAAAGTCCTCACTACGAACTTTAATTAACAGCAATTTTCGGTGAGTTTTGCCCATTTACTGAGGGGTGGTATTTTGGCTAAGATGCCTGTTTTTAAGGGTTCTGGGCGTTCTGACCAAGGTAGTAAACCCGTGGGGTTAGTGTAGTATTGGGTGGCACATTGCAGGATGGCAGATGCACTATCATCAACTGCTAAGTTACCGAAAAGATAGGTAAATTTCTCTTCTCCTTGGAAAGCGATAACGCAAGCATGGTTGCAAGCACTCATACATTGGACTCCTTGAATGGAGAATTTAGAGTGCAGTTCCCAAGTTTGTGCAAGTTGTTGAAGTTTGTGTAATAGCTGCTGTCCGCCACTTTCACCTATCTTTTTACCTTCTTTCCACACACTGGCGCAGGTTGTACAGACAAATAAAGTATGTTGTTGTTTTTGCATTAATTTTCAGTTGTTGCAGATTGAAATGACGAATTAGCCTCGCGTCCATCTAGGACAGGAAATCATGTAAATATGCAAAGTGAAGGTTTGTATCTATAACCTTCTCAGTAGCTATTGATATGTGTAGGGAAAATTCTACAATCTCATAGAAATTTCTATGGTATCGCCTATATATGAGTCTATGAGACAGTGATACTGTTTGATGAAGAAAGTGTTAATTGTGTTATTCATCTGTACCTCGCAGATGGGAGTATGTTGTCATTGCGGCGGGCATTCTGACTTTGAAGTGTTAACTTCATTACAGCTGCGGGACAGTGCTGGATTCACACCAGGCTTTCCCCGTTACCTCTGATGGCTGTTTCCCACCAGAACCGCTAGGTGGACTGTACCATAGTAGTGATGCAGATTTTCAGATGTTTACAAATTGTAAAGTAATCTGGCATCACAAATACCAATAACCAGATACTCTGACTTCCCCGCTTTTCTAAAGCAAATCCAAATTAGGTGTTTGATAAATTAGTAATAATGTATTGATAATTTAAAAAAGCCACTCAATTAAAAGTGGTTTTTATTTTGGGTGTAGAATTGGATTACCCTGAAATTCTAAATACAAAATCTAAGGCTTAACTTTTAGTTATATTTTGAGGTTAACCGTGCCATCGCCTTCTCAAATCAGTCTCCCACAATCAGAAAATCAGAAGCAGTCCGCTATTTCTAAATCTACCCCTGTAACTCCAAAACGGGAAACAGGCGGTTTCGCTCTGTTAGATAGTCTGCTGCGTCATGGTGTTGAGTATATCTTTGGTTATCCTGGTGGGGCAATTCTACCGATTTATGATGACCTTTACAAAGTAGAGGAAACTGGTACAATTAAACACATTCTTGTCAGACATGAACAAGGCGCGTCCCATGCTGCGGATGGTTATGCCCGTGCAACTGGCAAGGTAGGAGTATGTTTTGGTACTTCTGGTCCAGGAGCAACTAACCTGGTAACAGGTATTGCGACTGCTTACATGGATTCTATTCCCATGATTATTGTGACTGGACAAGTACCACGGGCTGCAATTGGTACTGATGCTTTCCAAGAGACAGATATTTACGGTATTACTCTACCCATTGTTAAGCATTCTTATGTAGTGCGTGATCCCAAAGACATGGCGCGAATTGTAGCGGAAGCGTTCCACATTGCCAGTACGGGTAGACCTGGACCTGTGTTGATAGATGTTCCTAAAGATGTGGCTTTAGAAGTATTTGATTATGTACCTGTAGAACCAGGTTCAGTTAAGTTACCAGGATATCGTCCCACTGTTAAAGGCAACCCTAGACAAATTAACGCAGCTATCCAGTTAATTCGTGAAAGTCGTCGTCCTTTATTGTATGTGGGTGGAGGTGCGATCGCGGCTAATGCTCACGAAGAAGTTCAACAATTAGCAGAATTATTTAATATCCCTGTCACCACAACCTTAATGGGTATCGGTGCATTTGATGAACATCATCCCCTATCTGTGGGAATGTTGGGAATGCACGGAACTGCTTACGCTAATTTTGCGGTGACAGATTGTGATTTACTGATTTGTGTTGGTGCAAGATTTGATGACCGGGTAACAGGTAAATTAGATGAATTTGCCTCCCATGCTAAAGTTATTCACATTGATATTGACCCAGCAGAAGTAGGTAAAAACCGTGTTCCTGATGTGCCTATTGTTGGCGATGTTAAAAACGTTTTAAAAGACTTATTACGGCGATGTCAAGACACAAACGGCAAAGCAACACCTAACCAAAATCAAGAATGGTTGAATTTAATTCACCGTTGGAAACAGGATTATCCTTTGGTTGTGCCTCATCATGCTGATAGCATTTCTCCCCAAGAGGTAATTGTGGAAGTTGGTCGCCAAGCACCCAACGCATTTTATACCACTGATGTGGGACAGCATCAAATGTGGGCTGCCCAATTTTTGAAGAATGGACCAAGACGCTGGATCTCTAGCGCAGGTTTAGGAACAATGGGTTTTGGTGTACCTGCGGCGATGGGTGCAAAGGTAGCTTTTCCTGATGAAGAGGTAATTTGTATTAGCGGTGATGCCAGTTTCCAAATGTGTTTACAGGAATTGGGGACATTAGCACAATATGGTATAAATGTCAAGACTGTTATTTTAAATAACGGTTGGCAGGGAATGGTGCGCCAGTGGCAACAAGCCTTTTACGGTGAGCGTTATTCCTGCTCCAACATGGAAGTAGGGATGCCGGATATTGAACTTTTGGCACAGGCTTATGGTATTAAAGGCATGGTGATTAATACCAGAGAAGAGTTAGCGGATAAAATCGCCGAAATGCTGGCACACAATGGACCGGTAGTGGTAGATGTGCGTGTTACCAAAGATGAAAACTGTTATCCAATGGTAGCGCCTGGTAAGAGTAACGCCCAGATGTTTGGTTTACCTAAACCAGCACCTACAGGAGCAGTTGAGCCAGTTTACTGCAACCATTGTGGTACAAAAAACCCACCCAGTCATAATTTCTGTGCTGAGTGCGGGAATAAGTTGTAAGTAAAAACACCAGAATCAGATCCCTGATTTCTGTAAGAAGTCGGGGATATTGTGTGAAAATCACCTTCTAGATTGGGTATTGAGGGTTTGAGTTTAGCTAAAATCTTTTTTATGTTAAAAACATAACTTCTGTGTGCAAACGTATGAAAAAAAGTAACAGTCTCTGTGATTTTATGCAATGATTTGGGAATCTAAATAATAGTCTGTCAAAAGGATAATCATGTCTAAAAGTGAGTTGGTTAAAAGCAAAATCAAAACTTCAGTTAAACTAGAACCAGAAGTGGCGATCGCCATTATCGGACTTTTTTCCGCTTCTGGTGAGGATGAAGGTATTATTACCCCCGAAGAATACCCCTTACCAGAAATGTTAGAAGGTATTGAACTGTTTGCAAGTTACTCTGAGGAAGACTTTGATAAGTTAACAGCAAAAGTCAACACCTTGATAGAGGAAGAAAAAGTAGAGAATTTAATTCCTAGTGCGATCGCATCCTTAACAAAAAAGAGTTATCGTGAAACTGCCTATATCACAGCTATTTTGATCCTGGGAATGGAAGAAGACATACCCGAATCAGAAGAAGATTATCTCTTTGAACTTCAGGAAGCATTAAAAATTTCCGATGAGCGAGCAGAAGAACTAATAGACGAAATTTTCGAGGAATATGAAGAAGAAGAGGAGGAAGAAGAATAATTAGGGTTTGTTTTTTGAATATTCCCCACTTTTCCAAGAATTAGGGCATTTAGCTCTTTAGTTTGCAATTTTCACATAAATAAGTTAATTTAGCTCATGAGTAGCAAATTTTAGGCGATCATGGGCTTTTTAAGTAGTAATTCAGCTACGCAAAATACAGCAGAATTCAGGAGTCAGGAGTCAGGAGTAAAACAGGCTTTGTGTATAGGTTTCAATTTAGATTCTGTGCCTCATTGATCTGCAATCTGCTGTAAGTTACAACATTAGGATTACATTTAGCCAAAATCAAATGATTCACAAAAAAATATCTATTAGCTTAATGTTGCTATTTATCAGTGTTCAAATTAATGTTAACCAACAAATAGCCCAAGCACAAACCCCAACCCCACAAACAACCACCCAAAAATCCACTTGTCCTGCTCAAATAGAATCATCTATAGATGCTGTAATTAATCGTCCTATATTTAAGAGAATGCGTTGGGGAATTTTGGTAAAACCCCTATCATCTCCACAAACTATTTACAGTCGAGATGCAGAAAAATATTTTATTCCTGCTTCTAATACTAAACTTTTTACAACAGCAGCCGCATTGCAAAAACTAGGGGCAAATTTTCGCATTCGTACTTCTGTTTATCAAGACGGTGAAGGTATTTTGCGGGTTGTGGGTAGAGGAGATCCAAGTTTAAAAAACGAGCAATTAACAATATTAGCCCAGCAGTTATATCAAAAAGGTATTCGGGAAATTAATCAATTAATTGCTGATGATAGTTATTTTCAAGGTGAGGTAGTTAACCCTAGTTGGCAATGGGAAGATGTACAATTTTATTATGGCGCACCTGTCAATAGTTTAATTGTCAATGAAAATGCTTCTGTTATAACTTTTTTGCCTCAAAAAATTGGAGAACCTTTAAAAATTCAATGGTCAAATCCTCTGGATGCTTATAATTGGCAGATTGAAAATGATTCCATAACAACCCCAGAAAATCAACCGGGTTCTGTGGAAGTTTACCGAGATTTAAAAGGTCAAATTTTAAGAATCAAAGGACAATTACCTGTCAACTCAAAACCAGATATTACAGCTATAGCGGTATTTGATCCTGCTCAGAATTTTGTACAAAATTTCCGTTTAATTTTAACAAAAGCAGGAATAAAAGTTAAACAGACATCTGTTAATAATGGTGGTAATAATGAACAAGAAATAGCCACTATTGAATCTCCGCCTTTATCTGAATTATTAGTAGAAACAAATGTTAATAGTAATAATTTGTATACTGAATCTTTACTCAGAAGTTTAGCTGATCAACAGCAATTAGCAAAAAATAAAACTACTGCTGATTTAGGATTGCAAGCTTTAAAAAATACCTTAACTGAATTAGGAATTGAACCGAATAGCTATAAGATTGTAGATGGTTCTGGGTTATCTCGCAAAAATTTAATTAGTCCAGAAGCTTTGGTACAACTTTTGCAAGTGATGGGAAAATCTTCTCAAGCAGAAGTATTTCGTGCTTCCTTACCTGTTGCTGGTGTTAGTGGTACTTTAAAAAATCGTTTTCTTAATACATCTGCTCAGGGACTTGTACAAGCAAAAACAGGTACTATGATGGGTGTAGTTTCCTTATCTGGATATGTTAATGTTCCTAATTATGAAACTTTGGTTTTTAGTATTATGGTAAATCAATCTGAACAACCTGCAAGCGTTGTTAGAAAAGCAATGGATGAAATAGTAGTTTTATTAACGCAGTTACGACGGTGTTAAAAGCTAAATACAGCAGCTATCAGCGGTCAGCTATCAGCTTAAAAATCCTTTTGGTGTAAGGTTTTGTGATCTAAATTTGTGGGAGCATCCCAATTTTGCAAAAATAACCGTAGCAACACCAAAAACTCTCTTCTTCCTTCTTACCTTCGTGTTCTTCGCTCCTTCGTGGTTCGTTCATTTCAAGTCTTGAACTCCACCAAAAAATAAACTTACACATTTGGGATGCTCCCAGTGGGTAAATTAGTAATTTTCCCCATAATTTTGTTACCCATTGCTTGGTTAATTGCTAGGAAAGTGGATATTTTATCTCTGGGAGAAGACTTACCAAAGTTATTGGGAATGAGAATCCAAAAAGCAAGAATATTTATTATTTTTATTTCTGTTTCTTTAACTGCTGCAAGCGTGGCAACTGTTGGTACTATTAGTTTTGTTGGTTTAGTTGCTCCCCACATTACTAGATTAATCATCGGTTATCGTCATCGGCAATTATTATTAATAACTGCGTTAATCGGTGCAACTTTAGTTACAATTGCTGACACGCTGGGAAGAGTAGTTTTAGCACCAAAAGAAATTCCTGCGGGATTAGTTACTGCTTTAATTGGTACTCCTTATTTTTTATGGTTGTTATACCGTGATTACCAAGGTAAAAACTAACCGATAATTGATGTGATATTTGTAATTTAGACATTTTTTATCATGGTTTTATCAATTAAAACTAATGTTTTCAATGCCTACCTAATTATCAAGTATCAATTGATAAAAAATATCCTTCATAAGTTGCAAGTTGAAAGCTAAAAAATCCAATCAGTTTCTTCGTATGCGAAAATCTTTTCAAACTTTCCTTGTGTTTGTACTCTCCCTGCTTTCATTAGAATAATCTGGTCAGCGCGACGCAATACAGAAGGACGATGAGACACAACTAAACAAGTTGGTGTCCAAAGATTTTCTTCTGTTCTATTAGTAAATATCCGTGACCATAATGTTAATTCTGTTTCCACATCCAACGCACTAGAAAGGTCATCAAATACCATTAATTCCGGTTGACGGATAAACATCCGTGCTGCTGCTATCCGTTGCATTTGTCCACCAGAAAGCCGTACACCTTTAGAACCAACTAATGTTTCTAAACTTTCATTCATAGTTGCTAAATCTTGCTCAAATACAGCCATGTTTAAAGCTGTGGCGATATCAGAATCATCTTTAGATAATCCTAATAAAATATTTTCCCGCAGAGTATAACTAAAAAGTTGGGGAATTTGAGGAGTATAAGCACTGCGTGGAGGAATAAAGAAAGTAGCGGGGTTTTCCACAATATTTCCATTCCAATAAATTTCCCCGCTTTGCTTAGGTAATAATCCTAATAATAGCCGCAGTAATGTAGTTTTTCCAGAACCAATCTGACCAGTAATTACAGTCAAACTACCACGCTGAATTTCAAAGCTAATATCTGTAATTCCTTGGTTTGTACCAGGATAAATATAAGTGAGATGAGAAACTTTCAAAGATTGAAGATGATCTTTTTCATTCCGCAAAGGTTGTTCTATTTTTGGTAAATCTTTTTGAAGACCATTCAATTCATTTAGATAAAGTTGATTGGGTGCTACCAATGTATCAGCCGATGCACCAGATAGTAAATCTGTCATTCTTTCAAAAGACACTTCTGTGTGTTTAGATAACGCCATAAAACCACCAACAGACGTAAAAAAGCCAGTTACAAATGAGAGATTATAAACAAATAAAGCAAAGTCACCTACTGTTAACTGATTAACCCCACTCTGCATTAATTGAGAAGCGAGGAGCAAAATTATTCCTGTTCCCAAATTCACCATATTTTGAAAAGAAGATTTGAGAATAGCGTTAAACAGACTATCCTTGATCATGGTTTGGCGGCGTTGGTCATTTAAAGTGCGAAAATAATCCAATACATTTTTTTCTGCCCCAGATACTTTAATTGCTTGCACTGAAGCAAATATTTCGCCTAAAATTCCTGTTACCTTTTCGGTGGCTTGTCGGCTGGCTTTTCTATACTTTTTAATCCGAGTTTCTGCTTGTTGAATAATGGCTATCATTCCTACTAATGGCAGAAATACAAACAACGTCATTTGTACGTTGATAGTTAATAAAGTCACTAAACAAAAAATACCAAATATTCCTTCTCCTGAAAGTTCTGATATCCATGCTACATTGTCTTCTATTTGTTCGGCATCATCACGAAAATAGCTAATTATTTCACCTTGAGATACCGTCGTTTCTGAATTTTGATTCACAACTGTTGGCTGTGAAGTGGGATTTTTAAACAGGCGATCTAATAAATTATGTCTTAGCAATGACCGCATGATAAAACGGTGTTGGCTTTTAGTAACTCGCCCTGCGAATATAACGGCAATATGTCCTAAGTTTAGGGCTAGTAATAATGCAATTAAGGCTAGAGGTGATAATCCTATTTGTTCTTTGTTTGTTAAACTATTGAAAAATTCTCTGATAATTAATCCAGGTATGGCTGGCAAACCCATGATTAAAATCCAGTAGATGCTATCAAGGAGATATAGTTTTGGTTTGTAGCAAATCAGTTGCCATATTAATTCCCAATGTTTGCGCTTTTTTGTTGTCACCATGATAATTACTAGTCAAGAAAGAGTTAACCGCAGATGGAAGATGATGGACGCAGATAAACGCAGATAATTTTGTGTTTCTGTAGAGTAGGAAAGGCTATAAATCAGTTAAACCAGTTTTTAATAATTGGGTAAAACGTGAGTGAGGATTTTTAATTAATTCTTCGCGTTGACCATATTCACTAATTCGACCTTGTTCTAAAATTAAGATTTGATTTGCTTTTTGTAGGGTGGCTAAACGATGGGCAATAATTATGCCTGTACGTCCAGTTAGTAATTTATCAACGGCTGTTTCTATCAGTTTTTCGGTAATGGGGTCAAGGCGTGAGGAGGCTTCATCTAATATGACTAAACCTGGATCTTTGAGAAATACGCGAGTAAAGGCGAGTAACTGCGCTTGTCCTGCCGATAAGCCGCTACTATCTGGACCCAAGTTTGTATCTAAGCCTTGGGGTAATGAATGTAACCATTGTGATAGTCCTAATATTTCTAAGGTTTCATAGATGCGTTCGTCGCTAATTTCCTGGTTAAAAAATGTGAGATTGTTCCGTACTGTGGTTTGAAAAAGTTGTACGTCCTGGGTGACTAAGCCGATTTTTTGAGGTAAATCTGTTGAGTAGGTCTGGTTAATTGGTACTCCACCTAAGTGAATTGAGCCTGATTTGGGGTCATATAATCTCAGTAATAACCGTGCTAGGGAAGATTTACCGCTACCTGTCCGCCCTAATAAACCTAATACTTGTCCAGCAGGTAAATTAAAGGATATATCTTGCAGTACCAAATCCCCTTCTCCTGCTTTTCGGTCATTGTAGCTAAACCAAAGGTGATCAAAGGTTACGGAAAGTGCGCCTTGAGGAAGTCGTTGTTCTCCTCCTGGACTGAGTTGGGATTTAACTTGTAGTAAGTCTTGAATGCGGTAAATACTGGCTTCTGCTTGTTGGAGTTCCTCAAATTGGTTGCGAATTTGCTCGATGGGTTCGCTGAGTAAGTTGGTATAGTAGTACAGTATATATACTGTGCCGATAGTAATAATATTTTGATTCCAAAGGTAAGCACCGACGGTTAAGGCGATCGCAGTTCCTAATGTAAAAATACCGTTGGTTGTACCCCAAAGAATTGTACTGGCAAAACGGGCTTTGTGATAGATGGGTAGCCAGCCTTGCAAAATTTTGTGGAAGCGTTGCATGACATAGCTTTTAGCTCCATTGGCGCGTATGTCTTCCATGCCGGACAGTTGTTCACCCACAAAACCAAAGAAATCAGCACTAATTTGGCGATAAGTTCTCCAATAGGGAACGGCTATGGAACGCAGACGGATTAAAGTTCCTAATGCTGTGAGGCTAAAAAAGGCGATCGCAATCCCAGCACGCCAATCTTCGGCAAATAGCACTACAATCACACCGGACATTAATAATAAATTACCTAAGATGTAAATGGTGAATTTGGAGAAAAATTGTGAAAGTGTGTGAACATCACCATCTACCCTTTCCAATAATTCGCCTGGTGTGGAGAATTTATGAAAGGATAAATCTAGTTGCAAACAATGTTCAACTAAGTCAGCGCGTAAGGCGTTGGTGGCTTTCCAGGCGACGTTTTCACCGTAGTAAGTAGCCGCAATTGTGATTAGTTGAGTAACTAAAGCTACGCCAATAAATAGTAGGGCGGATATGAGTAAGTTCTGCCCTGAACCACCAGCTACGGCTGTATCAATGAAGTAACGCAGAATTTGGGGGTTGACTAATTGTAATCCGATGCTGGCTAAGAGTGCGATCGCAAATTTGAAAACCCTTCCTTTTTGGGGTTTGAGATAATCTACAAGTAAATTCCAGTATTGCCGTAGTCCGATTTTCATGGTGTAGGAGGGATGCGTACTAAGAGATGAGAACGGAGTTTTCCAGGTAATTTAGGAGGTAAAACATATCCGTCTTTACTCTCTTGATACATTTGACTAAATTGTAACAAGTCAGTGATGCTTTCCTGTGGTAAATCAACAAAATGGTATGTATATTTTTGCGGACAAACAAAGCTGACAGCACAAGAATATTTTTTAACGCAAGTCCACAAACACCCCACCGGTTGAATATTAATATTGTTGTAAATGGGATTGTTTTTTTGAGCTTCCAAAATCTTCATTAATAGTTGATTTCCTTCGGCGCGTTCGTCTGCTTCTTCATGGTCAAGAACAGCACTGCACGATTTACAAACAAATAAGGTATGAAGTTTCATAATTGGTAATTTATAAAGATTATTGTTGGCTTACTGACTATTCAATGTGTGTCAACTAAATATTTAAATAAATCATCAATAATTGCATTTGCAGCTAACATACCACTCCCTATCCAGTAACTTGGAACTACATAAACTTTATTTTCTTTTACAGCTTTTAAATTTCTCCACAGTGGACTTGCTTTAAGTTGCTCCAATTTATATTGTGCTGTTTGATTGCCTTTGACGTTATTTTCATAAGTCCAAATAAATATCACATCACCGTCTGCTTTTTCAACTAATTCATTACCGATGGGAACTTGAATGGGATTACCAAATAATTTTTTTGCCTCTGATGCAGTATAATTTTGTGATTCTGGACGAGATAAACCGGCATCTTGTAAAACTATTCCACAGAAAGAATCAAGGAAATAAAGGTTAATGTTACTAGGATAGACTCGCACTACAGAAACTTTGATTTTTGATAACTTATTACCCATTTTATGCTTAAATTCTGCAAGACGACGGTAATAATCTGCCATTACTTGTTGACCGACTTCTTTCTTTCCTAATGCTACACTAACATTTGTAAATACCTCTTTCCATGTACCACTATGTCGAAATTTCAACAAAACTGTGGGAGCAATTTTGGAAGTAATAGGATAAATATTTTTGTGATATTCAGAACCTACAATTAAATCTGGTTTGAGTGCGAGAATACTTTCTAAACTAGGTTCACCAATTTTCCCGATGTTTTTTACTCCTGTGAGCTTATCTTGCCAAGATGATGAAATATCCGAGAGTACAGCACCAAGGGGTTTAATTCCTAGTGCGATCGCATTTTCAGGATCATCTAAAGTCACCAGTCGCTCAAACTTTTCGGGAACACAGGTAATTCCCGCAATGTGTTCCACCTGACGACAAGCAGCGTTGGTACTTTGATAATTAACAGGTAGAGAACCACCACGATGACAAGCTACAGATAGGATTAGACTACAAAATAGTACAATCCCAAATCGCCACCAGCGAGTCAAATTTTTGATTTTGATATAACTGTCATTCATGATGGAATCTCATACTTAAAGCCTGATTTTCGTTAAAATTAAAATGTCACAGAAAAACTACCAATCACTGTTAATGGTGCGCCCGGTTCTATGGCAACTCTACCGAAATTTGCTCCTAGATAATGTTTTTCGTTAAAGAGATTTTGGATATTAATCCCCGCCCGCCAATTATCACGTTTATAGTAAATTGCTGCGTCTGTTCTGAGATAACCAGGGATGATATATGTATTACTAGAGTCACCTTGGCGATCGCCGACATAAAACAAACCTAACCCTAAACCTAACCCTTGCAAATTACCACGTTGCAATTCATAAGTTGTCCACAAACTGGCTGTATTAAATGGGACATTAGCTGGACTATTTCCCTGCAAACCGTCATTATCTTTGGTAATCTCGGCATCAATATGGGAATAAGATGCGATCACATTCCAACCAGGACTAATTTCTCCAGCCACATTGAGTTCAATACCTTGGTTGCGTTGTTCACCTATAGAATTTAAAAAGTCTGAATTAGCAAGATCAGTTGTGGCAATGTTTGATTTTTTAATGTGATAAGCTGCCAAAGTAGCTGCTAATTTACCATCCAAAAATTCACCTTTTACTCCTACTTCGTATTGAGTTCCCCGTTCAGCTTCTAGAATTGAACCATCTGCTCTTGTACCAAAATTTGGTTGAAATGATTGGCTGTAACTAGCATAAAGAGAAATAGGTTCAATAGGTTGATAAACAATACCCAATCTGGGAGTGAAAGCGGAATCATAGCGACCAGATTCAGAACCATTCCGTAAATCTTTACTATTTTGATCGACAGTATCAAACCGTCCACCAACAAGCAATTTTAAATTATCTGCAAACGCTATTTGGTTTTGCAAGAAAATTCCTAAACCATCGCTGCTATTCTGGTTATTACGCACAACGTTAGTTAATGCGTCTAAGCCAGGTCTAGGTGCGGCGTTGTAAACTGGATTGAATACATCAATACTTGGTGTAATTCCTCCTGGCGCTCGGCTTTGAGTTCCTCCTGATGTGGATCTAGCTAAGTCAACACCAAACAAAAGAGTATGATTAATCGAGCCTGTAGCAAACTTACCAACTACATCAGTTTGTAAAGTATAATTTTCTTGATAATCATCATTGGATCTAAAGTTCCGTGTGAGAATGCCTGTTGTTTCATTTAATCTCACAGGTTCAGCACGATAATCAGAAGTATCTGAACTTTGATATCGGAAAGCATTACGGACTTTCCAATTATCGTTAAAGTTATGCTCTAAACGATAGCTCAAACCTATTTCTTCAATTTTGCTAACATCATCTGGTTCGCCCAATATTCGTTCTAAAGGTATATCCAGAATACCCTCACCAAAAGCTAAAAATCCCCGATCAAACGGACGCTCATCGTTGAGATAGTCAAATTGAACCGTTAAGTTAGTTGCTTTGCCAATTTCCCATTTTAAAGTGGGTGAAATAAAGAATCTTTGAACATCTTGATTAAAATCACGGAAACCCTCGGAAGTTTCGTAAACAGAATTGAGCCTATATAGCAGAGTTTTGTCAGAATTTAGTGGACCAGAGATATCAATACTAGGGCGGAATGTGGAGAAACTACCCACTGACAATTCAGCATTAAAAAATGGCTCTCTCAGAGGCTGCTTTGTAATTAAATTAATTACTCCCCCTGGTTCAACACCACCATATAAAACAGAAGCTGGACCTTTGAGAACTTCTATCCGTTCAACGGTGGCGGTTTCTCTAATACCACGTCGTCCATCTTTGAAACCATCAGTTAAAATACTTCCACCCAAAGTACCACCAGCAAAAAATCCCCGAATGCCAATTTGGTCTGATGTACCACCAAACCCACCATCTTGAACCACACCACCAATATTCAGCAGCGCATCTCTTAAACGAGTAACTCTTTGATCTTTAATCACTTGTTCAGGAACTACTTGAATAGTCTGAGGAATATCTCTGATCAAAGTATCAGTTCTAGTTCCAGTGGAAGCATTGGGTACACGATATCTATTTTGCTCACCTGTTACTAAAAGTTCAATAGGTACTTCATTCTGTGCTGTTGGTTCTTCTGGTTGAGTTTGATTTTCTGACTGGGGGGTTGGTGTGGTTTGGGTTTCTGGTTGTAATGGAGTTGGTTGTGTTTGTGGTGTTGGAGTATTTGTCACACTTGGTACAACCCCAAAAACCAAACCCGCATCATCATCAAATAACTCAACTTTTGGCGCACCTGTTTCACCCGTTACCGTGATCCGAATAGTATTTGTATTTAGATTGGTAACTGTAACTTCACTAATTCCCGCAGTCGGTTTTTCTTGACGGAATGTATTGCCGCTAGATAGACGTAGTTGGGAATTGGAAATATCAACAATAAAGCTATTACCCTCACTTTTATTTGTGAGTTGCAGTTTATCTGATTGATTGGTTTCTAAAATTACCTCTATCCCTGTATCCGTTGTTTGGGATTTGACACCTGTAATTTGAATGAGGGATTGAGCCAGCCATTGTTTAATATTGGTAGCGGGTTTTTTGATCTCATTTAATTGAGAAATTTTAGAGATTGGTTTTTGGGTTTCTTCAGCTAACACAGGTAAATTTACGCACACCAAAGCCAAACCTGTCATCCAAGCTAGTTTTTGCACTTGATTTAACATCACTCTACACACCACAGAAGTAAGGAACTGGAAGACTGGCAACTATGATAATAAATCTCAGTACCAACCTAGATTCATCTATTTAATTAATAATTACTAGCAACAAGATTACAGGAAAGTTAGGAGGTATGGGTGAATACTATGATCACTAGCCGGAGTTTTTGCGATCGCTAGACGGAGTTTTTGCGTTAGCCTTGCTGGCCGTAGGCATCGCTAGACGGAGTTTTTTGATCTTTGTCGTTTTTCGTTGAGATAAATTCCCGGATTTACGCCAAATTTGCGGCGGAAGGAAGCGGCGAAATAGCCTCTATTGGCAAATCCTACGGCTTTCGCTGTTTCCGTTACGCTTAGTTTACCTGCTGCTAACATTTGGCGCGATCGCTCCATGCGACAATCATGCAGATAACCAAACACTGTTGTATTAAACACCTGCTTAAATCCAACTTTCAGCTTATTGTCATTAATTCCCACCATCCGCGCCAATTCCATCAACGAAGGTGGCTGATCTAAATGTGTTAACAAAATTTCACTAGCGTAATGAATGCGCTCAATATCCTCTGTATTTAAACTCTTGCTAGTCGTCTCCACTGTTGGATTTTCTGTTTGACTTTCCAGAAATTGATCAACCACAAGCGCCATCAATTCCCAAACTTTGCTTTCTAAATACACCCGTTTTGTGTTTCCCTGATATGGACAGTTTAACAGTTGTTGTAGTGCCATTTGCATTGCAGAATTAGTCTTTCCGTAACGCTCATAATATTTTTGATCTGATTTCCGAATTAATGGTTGCAAATTTGCCGGTAGTTCTCCCTTCTGTCCAAACCACTCGCAAAATAACTCAGGTTCTACATGAACACTCACCCAAGTAGTCGGTAACATTGGTGAATGTTCTAAACTTGCTCCTGGTGCTAAACCACTACCAAAAAATCCATAGTTTCCAGCCTCCACACCTGAAAGGTTGAAACTATACTCAATCAGATGTTCTCTCTCAGATGATCGTGTAATTATCTCATCATGCAATTGATAGTTAGCGATATCTAAATCTAATCCTGTTCGTAATTTAATACACCGACTGTAACCGTTGCCCAGTTTCACAGGATATTGATAAGTTACATCAAATTCATCAGCAGAATCAGATGTGAGTTGATTCTCCTCACTTTCATAAACAAGTTCCCAGTAAGCAGATTGAGAAAGAATAAGAGTCATAAGCTGATTAGGGTTTAATTATAGCGTTTCCTAGTCTATTAAGGTACAAATTTATCTGCGTTTATCCGCGTCCATTATCTTATATCTGCGGTTAATTATTTCTTAGGTGTACCTCGCTTAAATAGGAATCGCTATATAGTTTTTAACTAATTGCTACAAGTACCCTTTAATATTATGGCAAAAATTTGAATAAGTCATCTAAAACACGATTAGCGCCAATAATTCCCCATGCAGCAATCCAAACATCACCTGTAACAGGATAAACCCGATTTTGTTGTACAGCTTGTAACTGAGACCATAGAGGATGATTGATGAATTGTTTCAACCTTGATTCATTATGTCCTCCCAGAATTAAGAAAATAACATCACCACCAATTCGAGGAACTAATTCTAAAGAAATGTTTTCGTGATTTTTATCTTTATTTTCATATTGAGAACGAGGTAAACCGATTTCTTTGATAATTGATCCACCAAATGAACGGTGCATATAAAGACGAGTATAATTAGCCCAGAAATTGACTAAAGATACTTTTGTTGTGCTAAGACTATCTCCCATTCTTTGCCGCAAAGTTGCTATTTTTTGATTATAATCTTGCAATAATTTTTCAGCTTTGGCGGTTTCTCCCAGTGCTTCCGCATATTGCTTTAACCAATCTTTCCAGTTGCTATCTTGATCTACTAATACTGTTGGAGCAATTTTAGATAGTTGTCCATATAATTCAGCATCCCAAGAAAAACCTAGAATTAAGTCAGGTTTGAGATATAAAATCTTTTCTAAATTGGGTTGACCGTTAGTACCAATTTTCTCAATTTCTGAGGTTAAATCTTGTAAATAAGCCTGAAATTTATAATCACCTAATGTAGTAGCTGCTATTGGTTTCACGCCTAAAGCTAAAACATTATCTAAGCCTCCTAATACAACTACACGCTGTGGATGTAAAGGTATTTTTGTTTCACCCAGAGCGTGTTTAAATACTCGCATTTCTGGAATGACATTGACAGAGTTAGAAGTAATATTTTTTGGTGTATTCAGTCCACAGCCGATGACTATTAAAGCTGTGATGATGCTGAATAAAAGTAACTTAATTTGAGGATTATCAAGTATGTAATTCAGTAAAGTAGATACCCTGAAAAATAAATTATTTTTGATTGACATTTTCCTGATAAGTAGTTGGAAATGAGATAACAAAAATGTGTGAAGAAAAGTAAAATTGCCCAAAACTTTCTTCCTTTTCCCTGTTCCCTGTTCCCTGTTCCCTGTTCCCTTGCCCCAATGACAATTTTTAACACCCACCCACTTAATTAATTAAACTGCAATTAATGATGCTGTCATATTCACAAGTTCTGTAATTGTATACTGAGAATAAGTAACTAATTCATTAGTCCCACATTCTCCTCGGAAACTAATACTTTTAGTAGGATCATCAATTACATTACATCTATAAGTGTTAACTTTACCATCAGGTGTGGTAAAAGTTATTTCTACCTGACTAAAAGTTTCATCTTCGTTATGCTCAATTACATGACCTTGTACTTGGTAATTAAACCAATCCCAATTATATTTTAGCATCAACTCTCGTTCTAAAATTTGCACTTGCCAGGGTAAAATTCCCCAACCACGATAGACATTTTTTAAACATTGAATGTCCCCTGTTTTTGTCAAAATAGAAGTGAAAGATTTTTGATTTAACCTAGCGTAATATCTCCCTTCTGGAAGATCAATCATAGTTGGTGCAAAACGATGTCCGCCAAAATGGCTACTTTGCCAAACCCGAACATTAGATAATGATAAATCTTCTACTGTTGCTAAAGCTTGACGATAAAAAGGATTGCCATATTTAGCGCAGCATTTATCATGATTACCATGAGTACATACTAAAAAATCTCTAGTTTGAATATTGGTATTTTCAGATTCTAGAGTTTCATTGTTGATACACTTTTCTATGATTGGTATTGCATCATCAATATCTGAGAGGACATATTCTTTTTTGCTATACCCTGAAGATATTTCTTCTGTCTGGTAGTAGATAATTAAACGAGTTTGCCCAATTTGGTAATAATTGGCGTTGTAAATAAATAGCAACCGTAGATAACAAGAAGCTTCATCAATAACAGAATTTAAACTCTGTAATTTATTGCTAATATTTTTGGACTCTAGGAGGTCAGATGTCCACGGTGGTGGGACTTCAAGTAAAACATAATATCGGCGATTCAATGCCGTTCCAATGGGGTCTTCTTTCGCTTGACAAGATTCTTCTGCACAGAAAATGTTGTTCATAATAAACCAGAAAATGAGAGTTGGTAATTTCAGCTAATTAGAATTATTATCAATAATCAAATATGATTTATGTTGGTTTTGGTACAGGTTTAAGGTATCTTTTGTAAATAGATTACAGATGATGTATTAATTATGGACTTTTTCTAAACTGAGATATTTCCATAAATCATCAATTATTGCATTAGCCGACAAAATACTACCAAATATCCAGTAACTAGAATCAACACTATAAACTTGTTGATTTTTGACTACATTTAATGTTTGCCAAAGCTGACTATTTTGATATTTTTTAAATAATTCTTTAGCACCTGGATCTACAGCTACAAATAAAACATCAGCATCGAGTAAGTCAATCTTTTCTAAGCTGAGTTTTACTATAGTATCATCAGGAGTCTTAATTAATTGACGCTGATTAACTGGCATAGAAATTCCTACTTCTGCCAAAATACTGCCAGGAAAAGAATATTGAGAACGAAACTCAGGAAGTTTATTACTACCGTGAAAACGACTCACAGAAACCTCTAGTTCATTGATTTTCTCACTCAAAGCAGTGCGTAATTTTTCTAGGCGTTGTTGATATTCGATTAATAATGTCTTGGCTGTTGCAGTTCTATTTACTATTTCAGCCAGACTCATTAAAGTTTCTTTCCATTCATTATGGACATTTTGTAATTTAACCGTAGGTGCTATTTGGGAAAATAATTTATAATTTTCTGCATTAATACCATACGTACCAATAATTAAATCTGGATGTAGTTTCAGAGTTGTTTCTAAATTAAACTGACTCTCTTTACCTATATAATGTATACCATCCATCTGACTTCTTAGAAAATTAGTTTTACTAGCTACAAAAGCCGTGTCTACTGTAGCTATTGGTTTTAAACGTAATGCAATTAAAGCTTCTAGTGATACTTGTTCTGTAACAATAATACGTTGCGGATTTATAGAAACACAAGTTTCGCCTAATTCATGTTTTACTAATTTACATTCAGTATTTGATAATCTTGGTTTGGATAAAGTTAAATCTTGATATTTAATACTATGACAAGCAGTGATTATTAATACTGACATAATTATCACAAAGCATAGTTTGATATAGTAAAAGCACCCTTTTTTCATATTTAACAGGACAAGGAAAAGGTTTGAAAGTATCTTATCATAAAGCTTTGTTCCTAAAATTTGGACTTCATTGATCTTAAATCTGATGTGTAGGGTGGGAATTTTTGATTATATTATATTTGCTGCGATAGAAAATTTAATATAGAAATACCCACTCTACACAAATCAAACTCTAAACAAATCAAAATTCAAAGGTAATATTTCCCATCACGGTAAAAGGAGCAGCCGGAACAACGAAGGACCCTTGAGATTCATAATATTTAGTGTCCAAAAGGTTCTTAAAGTTGAGAGCAGCCCGCCAATTGTTCTTTTTATAAAAGACACTAGCATCTGTTCTCAGAAAAGAAGGAATTTTGATTTGATTTGGTAAAGATGCTTCACGTTCACCAGCATACACCAAACCTAATCCTAGTCCTAAACCTTTTAATTCTATTGGTGTTTCGGAAACTGTTGGTTGTTCTGGTTGAGTTTGATTTTCTGATTGAGGAGTTATTGTAGCTGGTGTTTGAGATTGTTTAGTAACTTCAAAAATCAAACCTTCTTCACTATCAAATAGTTCTACTGTGGGTGGTTTTTCTGTTCCCGTAATAATAACTCTAATAGTTTTGGCATCCAAGTTATTAAGTGTTATTTCACTAATTCCAGCAATAGGTTTTTGTTGACTAACTGTATCGCCATTAGGTAGACTAAGTTGGGCTGAGGGAATGTCAACAATAAATTTATTTCCCTCTGTTTTGGAAGATATTTGTAGTTTGTCGGCTTCTGGAGTGGCTAAGATTATTTCTAATCCTTGATCAGTATTGTTAAATTGAACTTGATCAATTTTAACTAATTTTTGACTTTGCTGTTGTGGCTTAGTAGCAGATGCAACTGGAACAAGTTCAAAAATTAAGCCTTCATTATCATCAAATAATTCTGCGGTTGGTAAACCTTTTTCTCCTGTAACTGTTAGTTTGATGGTATTAGCATTAGCTTGAATGACGCTAATAGAAGTAATACCTGGTGCTGGATTAGCTTTATTGAAATTTGTAGCTTTATCCAGTGATAAGACTGCATTGGGTATCTCTACTATAAAATCGTTACCTTGGCTTTTATTTACAGGTTGAAGTGCTTCGATATTGGTACTTTTTAAAATAACTTCAATACCTTTATCTGTGGTATTTACTTGAACACCTGTAACTTTGGTATTGTTGCTTTGTGCTAATAATTGTGTTGCACTAGTCGAGTAATTTTCTGGTTCTTTAACACTAGCTACTTTTATGTTTGTTTCTTGTGCATACGTTGGTTGTACCAAATTGATAATTACTAATAATCCCAATCCTACCGAATATATTTCCTTCATTTAATCCCCCTTCATTTAATTAGCTAACATTGATTTTCTCGGAAACAAGGATTTTTTATGAGTGAGCAAAATACACACCCATAAAAAGTGGTAAGAACTTATTTAAAGTCTTACCAATTAATTCGATAGCCAACGCTTAATGTTCTACCTTGACCAGCATAATTACCACTATCAAAGAAAGGCGCAAAGTATTGTGAGTAAACCGGGAAGTATTGGTTATTTAATAGGTTTTGAACACCTATTTGTAGTTCCCCTTTACCTAGTTTGATACTGCTGATATAGTCTACAGTGACGTAGCTGCTAATTTTGCCATCATCAGCCCCATCTTGAAAACCGCGATCGCGATTACCAGAATAAAGTAGTTGTAGTCTATTTCTCCAACCTTTGAGAGTTTGGTTTTCTACATAAGCTGTCAATTTCAAAGGTGCAACTGTAATGCTATTCAGGGCTAAAAACTTACCATCATTGTTTTCATCATTTTCACCTTCTGTCCAAGTAGCTGTACCACCCACTTTCCAATTATCAGCAGGTTGAACATCAACCGCAGCTTCTATACCGTAAACTTTTTGAGGAGCGCGAGTAGTTTCTAGGAAATCAGTAGCGCGGTTAAAGCTAACGGACGAACCTAATTCAGAATAGTTGTAGAAACCAGAAAGTGACGCTTGTAATTTATCCCATTGACCACGAACACCAATTTCATAGTTATCTACTTTCTGGGGTTCTGTTAGTTGTAGAGAGTTGAAAATATTAACTACACCTCTTGGGGGTAGACGGAAGACACGACCCAAATCTGGAACGGAAAACCCTTGAGCAAAGTTACCAAAAACACTGATTTCTGGTGTAAATTTATAGACAATTCCTGCATTAAAAACTGTAGAATCAAAACTGCGATCGCCTCCTTGAATATTTCGAGAGGGAGATTCTGCTGTTTTGTAATCATCCAAACTTACACCTATATTTACATAACGCAAACCACCACTTAATTGCAGTTTCTCGCTAACTTCCCATTGCAATTGACCAAATATACCCAGTTCCCTAAAATCGTATTCGGGAACAAAAACCCGCTCTTCAATCTTGCGAAATATTCGACCCCCTGATGCGTCAAATTCATCACCATCGAAAATATTAAATTTTTGAGAACTACGCTCATTTTGATAGTCAACACCCCAAAGTAAGCTCACGGTTTTTTGAAAATTAAACGGAGTTTCAACTTGCAATCTTCCTCCTAACTGTTCAGATTCTCCTTCTGATTGGGTGATTGCATCGAACCTAGCACCCCGATTATCAACAGGAAATCCACCACCAAAACCATAATTACGATAGTAAGCTTGAGCTTGTAACTTGCTACCAAAAATATTATCGTTATTGTAATTTAAGCTGAATAAAGTGTTTTTGATAAAACTACCATCCTCAGCACCAATTATATTTAAGCCATCTAATTTTCTCAAAGCGCGAGATTTTTGAATTCCAGGAATATCATCAACTGCTTCATCAGAAACAAAATCTGTATCTTGTTTTTGATCAAAGTGATTAAAGGTAAATTGTAGACGTTGATCAGGTGCTAACTCTACTCCTATTTTTGCTAAAGCATTGATTTTTCTGCTGTCTTCATCACCTGCAAAGTTAGCAATGCGATCGCCTTCTGCATCATAAAAACCCGCAGTTGTTACCAGAGAAAAACCCACAGTATAATCAAATTTGCCTTCTGTACCCGCAATTTGATGGGAAAGATTATAACCAAAACTATCTTCAGAACGAGTTAAAGAGGTATCTAAACCAATATTTGTTGTCGAAATTAATCTTTGACCACTAGGTTTTTTAGTAATAATATTGACGACACCACCCGTAGCTTGACCACCATAAATTGCATTTGGACCACGAACAACTTCAATTCTTTCAATTGCACTGGGGTCAATGGTTGTCAATTGAGCAGGAATAGATTGTAAGTTAGCATTTTGAGGAACACCGTCAATCAAAACGGAAATATTGCGACCCCGCAAACTTTGTCCAAAGGTATTAGTCCGATTAGTGGGTGAACCAAAACCAGGAACAGTTTTCGCTAGAATATCAGCTAAGTTAGTGCTTAATTTAGATTGCTGTTCAATCTGTTCACGAGTAATTACAGTTATAGAACGAGGAACATTTCGTATATCTTCTTCAGTACGAGTTGCTGTCACCACCAGTTCAATTGATGAGTCACTATCAGATGTTGTTTCAGATGGTGTTTCAGACGTTGTTTCAGATGGCGTTTGTTCACTGGTTAACTGTTCTGATGGTGTAGGTGTTTGTGTTGTTGAAACAGCAGGTGTAAAGCTAAAAATTAAACCCTCATCACTATCAAATAATTCCAGTGTGGGAACTCCTGACTCTCCTTGTATCTTTATCTGAATAGTATTAGCAGTAGCTTGAGTAACATTAACAGAAACAATCCCCGCTACAGGATTAGCTATATTAACATCTTTACCATTTGGTAGTGCTAGTACCGCATTAGGAATATCTGCAATATAATTATTTGCTTCAGTTTTAGTTACAGGTTGTAATGCTTCGGTTTGGGTACTTTCTAACAGAACTTCAACACCCTTATCTGTAGAGTTGACTTTAACACCCGTAATCTTTACTACCGATTGTTGCGCCATCCTCTGCGTGTTACTGATAGAATAATGCAAATTTGTTTTAGCAATAGCTGGTTGTAATAGCAATGATATGCACGAAAATACGAGACTTGCTGAAATAATTTCCCTATGCTGCTGAGATTTCATACCATTCACCCTTTCACCTGTAAAAACTAAATATTGAAAGTAATTTGCAAATAGCTTGAGAAAGAGTTTACGTAAATTCCGTCGGTTAAGTCTACTCACAAACGGAGATTTTTGATCCCAAGAGGGAGAGAGGGGACAGGTGACAGGTGACAGGGGGAGGGGTACAGAGTGTTTTAGGAGATGTATTTCCCCCTTGCTCCCTGCTTCCTGCTCCCTTTCCTCTTCTGTCTCTCTAATTTCTGCCTAAGCGACAAATTTTAGGACTCATGCCAAATTTACGCTTAAATGCGGCTGCAAAGTGACCAGGGTTAGAATATCCAACGTAAGATGCTACCTCAGCTACATTTTGCTCACCTTCTTGTAACAGCATTTTTGCCATTTCCATGCGGTAGTTATGTAAGTAGCCAAAAACTGTTGTACCAAATACTTCCCGAAAACCTAATTTTAACTTATGGTCATTAACACCTACTTTTTTTGCTAAATCCAGTAGTGTTGGTGGATTATCATATTGACTAATTAAAATTTCTCTAGCGTGATGAATTCTTTCAATATCAGCTGCTTTAAGGTTAATAACTTTTTTGCTGTTTTTCTCAGTTTCCAGTATTTGCGCTAATTGCAAAGCTAGAAGTTCCAGAACTTTGCTTTCTAGATAAATACGTTGCACCATACCTTGATAGGGTGCATTTAAAAGCTGTGATAATACAGTTTGCATAGTAGGCGTAATTTTACCAACCGACAGATGAAAACAAGGTGCATGATCACATTCTAGTAATGGTTGCAATTGTTTGGGTACAGGTGAAAATCCAGTAGCAAAGTTTCTAAAAAAATTGAGGTCAAAAATTATTCTGATCAGATAATAGCGATCGCCTGGAAAATACTGCTCTATTTCCTCAATATCTGGTAAGTAAAATAAATAGTTATTCCCCGCTATTTCTTGATAATTTTCTTTCACCCCTGAAATGCCAGGACAAATCACACTATGATTTCCAGCTAGATAAAATTTTGCTGTCAGTGTATATTGTCCATTGTGAGTATTTAGACAATTTACTTGGCGATAATAAGTCTTGTCAAAAATTTCTAGAGATAATTCTGGGCGTAGTTGCACCTGCCGATAAAAAGCAAGCTTCAATTGACTTTCCCATTTATCTACACAGTCGAAAGCACTACTATTATCTACAATCTCTAAAGGCTTGAGACTTTCTTCCTCAATTTCATAGTATTGTTCTTGCGTCAAAATTTCTAACATTTTTTAGCTGTAATTTATTGCCTGAATTGATCAACTATGAATCTATATTTACTTTACCCTTACGTCCTATAGGTACACACATTGGTGTTCCCACAACTGGGTCAGCAACAACACGACAATCTAAACCAAACACCTCTTTTACCATTTCCTCATTCATGACTGCTTGTGGTTCTCCAGCAGTAAAAATCCTACCTTCTTTAACTGCTACTAAATAATCAGCGTAACGACAAGCTTGATTTAAATCATGCAACACCATAACAATAGTTCTGTCCTGAAATTGGTTTAAATCATACAACAAATCTAAAACTTCTATTTGGTGTGTTAAATCTAAAAAAGTAGTCGGTTCATCTAATAGTAAAATATCCGTATCTTGAGCCAATGCCATAGCAATCCAAGCCCGTTGTCTTTGTCCACCAGATAAAGTATCTAATGCCCGTTCAGATAACTTGAGTAAATCCGTAATTTCTAAAGCTTGGTGAACAATTTTTTCATCTTTTTCCGACCATTGTTGCAACCAATTTTGATAAGGATAACGTCCTTGTGCTACTAAATCTCTGACTGTTAAACCTTCTGGTGCTACTGGACTTTGAGGTAAAATTCCTAATTGCTGTGCGACTGCTTTTGTGGAAAGTTGAAAAATAGATTCTCCATCCAAATATACAGCCCCACCACGGGGTTTAAGCAATCGAGCTAAACCTCTTAATAAAGTAGATTTTCCACAACCATTAGCACCAACTAAAGCACTAATTTTTCCGGCGGGAATTGCTAAATTGAGATCCCAGATAATCGTCGCACCATCGTAAGCTAAAGATAAACTTTTGGTAGATAAACCTTTCATAATAGTTGATAGTTGATAGTTGATAGTTGATGAGAAAACATAAAACTGATTACCCAGTCCCCAGTCCCCAGTCCCCAGTCC